>PWWY01000186.1 GCA_003561325.1 Syntrophomonadaceae bacterium
CCAAGGTGAGAAATATTTGCGATCACTGTGGGGGAGAGCTTTACCAAAGAAGCGATGATACGGTTGAAACGGTGAAGGAGCGCTTGGCCGTCTATAACACGCAGACGATGCCGATCATTGACTATTATAAGCGGAAAGGGAACTATTTGAGTGTAGATGGTTCTCAACCCATCGACAAGGTGTCCAAGGAGATTATTGAAAAACTGAACCAACTAAAGGGGTAAGCGGGCGTTATACCAGTTTCATGGTTTTTGGGGGCCTTCTCAGAATACTAGAAAACTGGCCCAAGTCAGCAGGTAGCGCTGTTTGCCGTTACCTCCACCCGGCACAGGTACTAAACGGGAAGAGGGTTTTTCGCACAATGGGGCGGGTTCATACTCCGCCTCATTCTTGTCATGCACCTTGTTATGCATGAACAACCTGCTGCCGGGAAAATGCTTTTCTCTGAAGAAAGATAGACTTCCAGGTTAAACAGGGGTTGCAACGAAGGGAATAAAAGTAAAGGGGTTGCCGGGGCGTGTATAAACTCGGTCAGCGGGTTAAAATGAAAAAAGGTCATCCCTGCGGCACCAATGCCTGGGAGATTATTCGCATCGGGATGGATTTTCGAATCAAATGCACAGGCTGTGGACGAAGTGTGCTGATGCCCCGCTACCAGTTTGAGCGCCGGGTAAAAGAGATTCTTGGAGAACCGAAAAAAGAGTAGTTTCACGGCAGGAGTATTTGCCTAACGAACGGGCTAAAACCGGCTTGAGGAGGCGCCATGGGATTTAAATGTGGACTGGTAGGATTACCCAATGTTGGCAAGTCTACGCTTTTTTCTGCGATAACCAGTGTGTCGGTGGAAGCGGCCAACTTCCCCTTTTGCACGGTTGAGCCCAACTGGGGGGTGGTTCCTGTGAATGATCCCCGCTTAGCCGATTTGGCCTATACCTCCGGCTGTGAAAAGCAGACCCCGGCAACATTAACGATTGTTGATATTGCGGGGCTTATAGCAGGGTCCAGCCGGGGTGAGGGGCTAGGCAATCGCTTCCTGGGGCATATTCGTGAAATGGATTTGCTGCTGCACGTTGTCCGCAGTTTTGAAGCTCCAGATGTGTCTCATCTACCCGGGGAGCCTGATCCTCTTCGAGATATCGAGATTGTGCAGCTGGAACTCATTTTGGCCGACCTGGAGTCTTTGGAGAAGCGCCTGGCGAAGCTAGAGTACGATATTAAAGCCGGCAAAAAGGAAGCCAGGGCGGAAGAGAAGCTGATCCAGCGAGCCGCAAATCATTTAAACCGAGGGTTGCCGGTAAGAAGCATGCCGGTTGCTTCAGAAGAGAGAGACGTTGTGAATCGATGGCAATTACTCACGGGAAAACCGGTAGTATTTGTGGTGAATATTGACGAGCAAACACTCGATCAAGAGGCAACCTCGGACCTGGCCAAATCCATTGGTGAAGCCCAAGGGGCGCCGGTTTTGTGCTTATGCGCTTCCCTGGAGGCAGAACTGGCTGTTCTGGAACCAGAAGAACAGGTACTTTTCCAAGAAGAATACGGCCTGCAAGAAACAGGCCTTGATCGGCTGATCAAACTGGGGTATGATTACCTGGGGTTGGTGACATTTTTCACGGTGAAGGGGATGGAGGCCAGAGCGTGGTCGGTTGTTCAAGGCACCACGGCAAGAAAGGGCGCAGGGAAAGTCCACAGCGATATGGAAAAAGGATTTATCGCAGTGGAGGGGATTCGCGCTGACGAACTTATTAATATTGGCAGCCTGGGCGCAGCCAGGGATAAGGGGTTGCTGCGCATGGAAGGCAAGGATTACAAAATCTCTGATGGTGACGTGCTATTTTTTCGGTTTAAAGTGTAGTGTTTCAGGAACACCACGGTTCAAGCTCGCCTTCCCTTGCAGGAGAGATTGCCCAGGATCCCTTTGCAAGTCCTTTCTTCGAGCGCTGGCACCCTGAAGAGGCGCCTTTTTGAAGCCATCACCATTGATTTTGGGGAGCAGGCAGGGCATTTCTTCAACAGGATTTGAGGTATAGCTGTGCAGGACAAAAACTACGCAAATTACATAAAAATTCTTGCGGTCATTTTTTTGATCATCGGATTTGTCTGGTTTATAAGCAAAATATCCTGGGTTATCCAACTTTTTGTGATCAGCCTGGTCATTGTTTATGCCCTCTACCCTCTTAGTGAATACTTAAAACACAGGTTTAGATTTTCCCACTTTCTCTCCGTTGTGACTACTTTTGCGCTCTTGCTGGTGATCATTGCGACCATAATCGGTCTGGTGTTCCCTATTGTACAACAAGAAGTGCAGGATGTATTGAGCGATATGCCTTTTATAATTTTTCAGCTTCAAGGCTACCTGGAAGAATTTATCGCATACCTGGCTACCTTTAATATCAGCCCGGAATACATGGAGTCCATTATGGAGCTCCCCGCCAACATCCAGCCGATCATCGACGAAATCGCGCAAATCAGCCTTTCTGTGGTGGGCATGCTGGTGGACATCTTTTTTATTATGTTTATTGTATTTTATTTGCTCTATGATTTTCACAATGTAAGAAACGCAGCGATGAAACTCGTTCCCGAGGTTTACCGCGAGCGAGCCGAAGATATTATTAAGATCGTGGATGCGAATTTTGACGGGTACATTCGCGGGAACATTATTCGCTGCACTATTGTGGGGATCATCACAGGGGTGTTGTTGCACCTTTTTGGCACACCCTATGCCCTGCTGCTGGGCATTCTGGCCGGCATCCTGAACATCATTTTATACATCGGCCCATATATGGCGGCCATACCTGCGGTGCTGTTGAGTTTTTCTCCGCTGACACCATCACCTTTTGTCATCATCGTGATTTATGTGGGGGTCCAGGTGTTGGATGGGATCATTCTTTCTCCTTTGCTGCTGGGGCGAGCGGTAAGGCTTAAGGCCATTACGGTGATTATCTGCCTGCTGATCGGGCAGCAGTTAGCGGGATTTCTAGGAATGGTTTTGTCGACCCCCCTGGCAGGGATTGCCAGGAGCCTGATGATCTATTTTAGAAGCGAAAAGGACGAATTATTTCCCGGGAAATAATTTATCAGGCATGTGAGATTATCTCTCAGTGTCAAGGTACTGCAAGGCTTTGCAGGGAAACGATTTTTGAGTACATAAAGAGATACCTCACATTTGGCAGAATATAACCCCCAAGAAAGGGGTTGAGGTTCCTCATGGAACTAATTTGTTTCGTAGAAGAGAAAGCTGTCGCGTGTGCTATGAGTGTAGTTGCTTTGCGCTCTGTCCTGTGATATGATTACCGTTGAACGATCCCTGTTCTTCTCGACAGAGGGGAACCGTCTAGTCCGAAGGGAGGGGAAAAACGTGGCATTTTACGAGGTTATGTACATCATTCAACCGGACCTGGAAAGTGATGAACTGCTGGATGCAGCGCTTGAAAAAGTGAACAGCACCATTGAAAAAACAGGCGGAGTGATCCTTTCCCAGAAGAAAGTTGGCAAACGCCGGCTCGCTTATGAAATTGATGATTACAAGGAAGGCATTTATCTGCTAATCAATGTCCAGGCCGAACAGACCATCGTTCCGGTACTGGAACATTTTTTTAAAGTGAACGAAGGGTATTTACGCTACATGATCCTGCGACTGGATGAAGAACAAGGGGCTCAGTTAATCAGGGCGGAAAAAACGGTAAGGCCGGAAAAAGAAGATTCCGACACTGAAGCTGTTGAACCTGCCGGCGATGGGGTTTTGGAAGAAAAGTCAGAGTGAAAAAGGGTGGCCGCGTCCTGCTAGCAGCAGGTACTGCCGGACCTAACTGTACGCGAGGTGAAACCATGCTGAACAATGTTATTTTGATCGGTCGCTTGACCCAGGATCCGGAACTGCGTTATACCTCTGGCGAGGGTGTTGCAGTGACGAACTTCACCATTGCTGTAGATCGACCGTTTCCCAACCAGCAGGGCGAAAGAGAAGCGGACTTTATCCGTATTGTTGCTTGGAGAAAACAGGCAGAGAATATCGCCAACTATTTGAAAAAAGGCAGCCTTTGCGCCGTGGAAGGAAGGCTGCAAATTCGCTCCTACGATGACAGGGAAGGTATTCGTAGAATCGCAGCAGAAGTTGTTGCCCGGAGTGTTCAGTTCCTGGACCGCCGTGGGAGTAACGACGCTGGCGTTTCCGAGGATCCTTTCGCAGGCGGAGACAGTATGGATGTAAAGGATGAAGATGTCCCCTTTTAAAGAGGCGCCAGCATTGATTGAGGAAGGAAATCACGCCGGCTGTTTAGAGGAGACGTTTTTCTTCCGCGAGATTATAGTTTGCACTTGGAAAGGAGGAATGGAGGGATCCTGCCTGCTCTCCACCATAGGTAGGCCCTGGAAGTTATGCGCCGGGAAAAACGCAAAGGGAAAAAAAAGGTATGCAACTTTTGCATAGATAAAGTTGAGTCCATCGATTACAAGCAAAGTGAAAAACTTCGCCGCTTTATTACAGAGCGAGGCAAAATTTTGCCGCGCCGCATATCCGGAAACTGTGCCCGACATCAGCGGCAGTTAACGGTAGCGATTAAGCGGGCACGTCAGATGGCCCTGCTGCCCTATACGTCTGAATAAGCCCTGGAAGAGTTCTTTCTGAGCAGGCATACGGGCGTGGGGTTCTTTGGGTGATTTTGCTGTTCTGCTGCCGGGGAGAGTGTTTCCCTGCTCGCAACCATCGCTTTTGATCTTTTACGGGAGAAATAACAGCAAAGCAGTTTCTCATCATTGCAAAGGCGGTGGCCCCACGGGGTTGCCGCTGCTTTGTTTTCTGAAAGATAACAAAGCCCTGTCTGTTCTGGCAGGAAAACTGCTTTTGCCGCGGAATAATAACTTTAAGAATGTAAAGGAGTCGATGGGTAATGAAAGTAATTTTTGTAGTAGATGTTGCCAACGTGGGTCAGAAAGGAGAAGTAAAAGATGTTGCTTCGGGGTATGCAAGAAACTACCTGATCCCCAAGGGCTTGGCCCTGGAAGCCACCCCGGGCCGCCTCAAGGACTTGCAGTTAAAAGAAAAAACCCGCGCGAGAAAATCGGCCAAGGAGGCAGAGGCTGCGCAAAAAATCGCCGATAGCATTACCGGAAAACAATTTGCAGTGAAAGCAAAAACCGGGGAGGGCGGGAAGCTCTTTGGTTCTGTGACCTCGGGGGATATTGCCCAACTGCTTTCTGCGGGAGGAGTCCAGCTGGACAAGAAAAAAATCGAACTGGATGAGCCGATCAAAGTGCTGGGTGAGCACCCGGTGAAAATCAGGCTGCATCCGGATGTTTCAGCCAGTATTACGGTGTTGGTAGAACCAGAGGTGTAGAAGCAGTATAACCTCTTTAATTAAATCCTTAAGCCGGGAAATCCGTAAAGCTGTGAGCAGGGGCGGCATAGCGGAAGGTCCCAATTTTTCAAGGTGCCAGAATAGAAGGATCCGGAACATTGCCAAGGGTTTGTGTTCATATCGGGCATTACCCGGAGACCATATCGCGCAGCGGTTGGGGTGGAGAATGAATTCCAAGGCTACTTAGGAGGCGAAGAGAGCATGACAACCGTTCCATCACAGAAGCTGCCCCCCCAAAATATTGAGGCAGAACAATCGGTGTTAGGATCCATGCTCATTGATAAAGACGCACAGCTGGAAGCGGCCGAGCTTTTACACCCGGGGGATTTCTATAAAGACATCCATGGACAGATCTTTCAGGCCATTGTCAGTCTTTCCAACCGGGGAGAGCCCGTGGACCTGGTCACCGTTTGTGATGATCTGGAAAAGCAGAAGCTCCTGGAAAAGATCGGTGGTGCGGCTTACCTGGCTTCCATGGCAGACATGACCCCCACGGCTGCCCACATACGCCATTATGCCAGCATTGTCCGTGAAAAAGCGCTGCTGCGAAATATGATCCGTGCGGCTACGGATATTGTTGGGAAAAGCTATGGGTATATTTCCAACGTGGAAGAATACCTGGACGAAGCGGAGCAACTAATCTTTGAAGTCGCCCGGTCACGGGAAAGCAAGGGGTTTGCTTCCCTGGAAGACGTTTTGAGTGAAACGGTGCAGAAACTTGAAAAACTCTATAATCGGAAGGGTGAGGTGACCGGCCTTCCCAGCGGTTTTGCCGACGTGGACAACTTAACATCGGGATTTCAAAACGCGGATCTGATCATCATTGCCGCTCGTCCCAGCATGGGCAAGACAACGCTGGGATTAAATATTGCCCAGCATATCGCCCTGGAAGCTCATAAGCCGGTGGCGTTTTTTAGCATGGAAATGTCCAAGGACCAACTGGCGCAGCGCTTGCTTTGCTCTTTTGTCGAAATTGACTCTCACCGCTTACGCCGGGGATATCTTTCCACCGAGGACTGGCCACGCGTCACCCAGGCCCTGGCACCTCTTTCCCGTGCCCCTCTCTACATTGACGATACAGCGGCCATATCGGTTATGGAAATGCGGGCCAAAGCCAGGCGGCTTAAAATGGAAAAGGGGCTCTCCGCGATCTTCGTCGATTACTTGCAGCTCATGCGCGGCCATGAAAAAGCGGAAAACCGGCAGCAAGAAATATCATCGATTTCCCGCTCCCTGAAGGCACTGGCCAAGGAGATGGACTGTCCGGTTATCACCCTCTCCCAGCTGAGCCGTGCCGTGGAGCAGCGGACAAACAAGCGACCGATTTTAAGCGATCTGCTGGAGTCTGGTGGAATCGAGGCCAACGCCGATCTGGTTATTTTTATTTACCGGGATGATTATTATAACGAAGATTCAGAGAAAAAAAACATCACGGAAATCATTATCTCCAAGCAGCGCAACGGCCCCACGGGCAAGATTGAACTGCTTTTTAAGGATCGTTTCACAAAATTTGTCAACCTCTCTTATTCCCGGGAGGCCATGTAAGGCGTGAGTGTTTGCCGGATACAAGGATGAAGGAGAGTAAGGATGAGCTATCAGGAATATGATATTCTCCTGGTCGGAGCGGGCCCTTCCACGATTTTTGCAGCGCTTTACCTGGTTGAAAAAGGTCACCAGGTGCTTTTTCTGGAAAAAGGCCTGGACCTGGAAAGGCGCAACTGTCCCAAAGGGAAGGGATACTGTCGAAACTGCAGCACCTGTGCCGTTTTAAACGGATGGGGCGGCGCCGGCGCCTATAGTGACGGCAAGTTAACCCTATCCACGACTTTTGGTGGTTCTCTCCCGGAATACACGGGAACGGAGCGGGCGCAAGAGCTGATTGAACGGGTGGATCAAATTTATCGTTCCTTCGGCGCTCCTGATGAAATTTACGGAACGGATCTCAATGCCGTGCAGCGCCTTCAACGGCGAGCGGCGGCAGCTGAATTGGAACTGCTCCCCTCTCCGATTCGACACCTTGGCACGGAAAACTGCTACGAGATCTTAATGAAAATGAAGCATGTACTGGAAAGCAAGGTGGAGATACGTTTTAACCAGGCCGTGACGGAAATAATTGTTGAGGAGAGCCGGGTGCGGGGAGTTAAAACCGCTGACGGTCAAGAGTACCGTGCCAAGTACGTAATCTGCGGTCCTGGCAGGCAGGGGTCACGCTGGTTTTATGATGAGGCGCATCGTCTCGGGATGCGCTTTTTCAACAACCCCGTGGACATTGGCGTGCGCGTGGAACTACCCGCAGGCGTTCTGGAACCCATTTCTTCCCGGCTCTACGAATCCAAGTTTATCTATTATTCCGCCTCTTTTGATGATAAGGTGAGAACGTTTTGTATGAACCCTTATGGTGAAGTGGTCCTGGAAAACAGCGAAGGCGTTGTTACGGTGAACGGTCACAGCTACAGGGGGAAAAACCGCCAAACGGAAAACACCAACTTTGCCATCCTGGTCAGCAAAACGTTTACCAAGCCTTTTAACGAACCCATCCGGTATGGTCGCTACATCGCCAGCCTGGCCAACATGCTGGGTGGAGGCGTTTTGGTGCAGCGCCTGGGGGATCTAACGGCGGGGCGCCGCTCGACTGCGGAGCGGATTCACCGCGGACTGGTTCGTCCCACACTCCAGGAAGCGACACCCGGTGATTTAAGCCTGGTTCTCCCGTACCGCTATTTAACCTCTATTTTGGAGATGATGCAAGCGCTGGATAAGGTTGCGCCCGGGGTTAATTCACGACACACGCTGCTCTACGGCATTGAAGTCAAATTCTATTCGTACCGGCTGCAGCTCAGCCGGGACCTGGAAACCGAGATCACGAACCTTTTCGCCGTCGGGGATGGGGCCGGGGTAACCCGCGGACTGGTCCAGGCATCTGCATCAGGCCTGGTTGCCGCGGGGGAGGTATCCCGGCGTCTTACTGGCACCGGCGAGAATACAGGCGGTTAAACACCGCTTTTTCTTCTGCACAAATCAAATGAAGCGAGGTGAGTCAAGACAATGGAATTTTCCACCCTTGCCGTTCTTGGCAGCCAGTGGGGAGATGAAGGCAAAGGAAAAATAACTGACTACCTGGCCGACCAATTTGATCTCGTGGTGCGCTACCAGGGCGGTCCTAATGCAGGACATACCGTTGTAGTAGGCCAGGAAACGTTTAAGTTACATCACCTGCCTTCCGGTGTTCTTCATCCAGGGAAAAAGTGTATTTTAGGTGATGGCATGGTGCTGGATCCCGTCACACTGGAGGCTGAAATAAAAGGACTGGAAGAGAAAGACATCATTCCCGGGCACCTTTACATCAGCACCCGGGCACACTTGATCATGCCTTATCACAAGAAGCTGGACGAACTGGAGGAAGAAAGACGCAAGTTGGACAAGATTGGGACCACCATGCGGGGGATCGGACCGGCTTACACCGATAAATATGCCCGTCAGGGGCTGCGCTGTGGTGACCTCCTGGGAAGTGAGATCGCTCTCCAGGAAAAATTACAGCAGATCTTGGATACGAAAAACGAACTTTTCACCCGCCTGTATGAAACCAGGCCATACAGCCTGGTGGACCTGGAGGAGGCATACCTGCCTGCTGCACGTCGCTTAAAACCATATTTCACGGAAACCGCTTTATTGATCCACCAGGAGCTGCAGCAGGGCGCAAGGGTGCTTTTCGAGGGAGCACAGGGATGTATGCCGGATGTTGATCACGGCACGTATCCTTTTGTTACTTCGTCCAATCCCACGGCCGGAGGCATTTGCATCGGGGCTGGCGTGCCCCCGGGGGTGATCGGAACGGTTTTGGGGGTTGCCAAGGCCTACACGACCCGGGTCGGTGGAGGCCCTTTTCCTACAGAAATTAAGAACGCAACCGGGGACCGGATCCGCCAGGTGGGCAAAGAGTATGGGACAACCACGGGGAGACCCCGCCGCATCGGCTGGCTGGATGGAGTTGCTTTACGACATGCCGCCAGGCTGAACGGCTTTCAATTCCTGGCCCTTACCCTGTTTGATGTATTGACGGGGCTGGAAAGGATAAAAGTTGCGACAGCCTATCGCGTAGGAGAGCAGCAAATAAACCATTTTCCTCCCAGCTTGCAGATCCTGGAGCAGTGCAAACCCGTTTATCTTGATTTTTTGGGATGGGAAGAAGATCTAACCCAGGTCAAATCCTATTCCCGTCTTCCCTCCAATGCCCGTCGGTATATTGAAGGGATTGAAGAAGTATCAGGGGTCCCGGTGGGCCTGGTTTCAGTGGGCCCCAGGCGAGATCAGACTATCGTGATCCGGGATGACATTAACCAGGCTGTGTAGAACGTGTAAACTGTGTAAATCGTGCAGGTCCAAGGAGCAGCTCCGGGAATTCCCGGTTGCCGCTTCTTTTTTTCTGCCCCCGGTTCCCGCACCCGAAAAAAATTCTCTACCCGGCAGGACTTTCTCTCCTGGAAGCGAATATATTAACTTATTGTTAAGCTTTGTTAACAACTTAATCATTTTGCCGGATTTCGTCAACTCCTATGCCCTGGTAGGAACGAACATAAGCTTGATGAACCAATCGACGGAGGGAAGCCTATGAAAGAAGTGAAGAGTAAGGGCCGGCCCAGGCCGCGGCGGCGAGGAGCCCCGTGGTATGCTTATATCCTGTTCCTGGCCTTCAGTGTTTTTTCAATCTGGGGCGTGCTCAATCATTACATAGCAAACACGGGACATTTTTATGCCGTTTATATCAACGGCCTGGAGATCGGAATGCTGGAAGGAGCGGAGGAGCTGGAAGAAATTATCCTGGCACTGGAAGAAGAAGCCGCAAAATTTTACGGGGGCGCAGTGAAGCCGGTGGAAACGATTCAGCTTCACCCGGTGCATCGACCTTTTGCAGAACCCGGTGGAGAGCGTGTACAGTCCCAACTGCGGCATGCTTTGACGTATAAAAAAGAAGCGAGAATGATTACTGTGGACGGGAAGGATATTCTCCCTGTTTCCTGCGTGGACCAGGTAAACACGGTTATTGATCTTTTAGCCGGAGAATATGTTCCTGAGGGTGATCATATCTCCTTGCAGGAATTTATGATGAGCGAAAAAGTTGAATCCCGGCGCTATTTTTGCTTTCCAGAAGAAATCCGCGAGGCAGAAACAGTGGCTGCTACTTTGCTGCGAGGAACAGACCGCCGGGAAATTTACCTGGTCTCGCGGGGGGATTCCCTGTGGAAGATCGCCCGGGAGCATGAACTCTCAGTAGATGATCTCAAAGAAGCCAACCCGCAATTAAATGGAGACCTGCTGCAGATCGGCGATGAGTTGAGCCTGATAGTGCCCGAGCCCCTGGTGAACGTGGTCACGGTCGAGCGCGTCGTGGTCGAAGAGAATATTCCCTTTGATAGGGAATACGTTTACGACAGCTCCATGTGGAGAACCCAGACGCGGGGGGCGGAGGAAGGCGAATTTGGACGTAGAGAAGTTGTTTACGAAGTTACCCGGGAAAACGGGCTGAAAATTTCTGAAGAAAAGATTTCCGAAAAACTTGTCAAAGAGCCCAAGAACGAGATTGTGGCGAGAGGGACGGCAAATATCCCCTCCCGGGGCACGGGAAGTTTCGTCTGGCCTGTGCAGGGTGGAGGTCGCATGACATCTGGCTACGGTTGGCGCAGCGGAGGCTTTCATGCCGGCATTGATATCGCCGCTCGGACAGGAACATCCATTCTCGCTGCGGACAGTGGTGTTGTGGTTTATGAAGGTTGGGACGGGGCGTACGGTCGCTCCATCGTGATTTATCACGGCCATTATTATACTCGTTATGCCCACAACTCGGCGAACCTGGTGAGCCGGGGGGACGCGGTCAGCAAAGGCCAGGTGATCGCCCGCATGGGATCCAGCGGCCGCAGCACAGGACCTCATCTGCACTTTGAAGTGCGAACGGGTGGGATCCATGGCCCCACAGTAAACCCCCTGAATTTTTTTAGCCCGTAAAGGCAAACACCTCCGTCGAACGTGATGAGGAGCATCGGATGTTGGAAGCAACCAGACGCGAACCGCTGTCTCTGCAGGTAGAGAGCCAGCGGGTTGGTTCTTAACAGGGGAAAAATGAAGGATGGTGATCAGGCTTGCCCAGGAATGAACTTTTTCCCCTGCTTGCCCTCGGCGAAGATAGGATTTGCCCTGATGAGAAGGTGCGCAGGGTTTCAGCAAAGCCGTCTCAAACTTTTTGAACGAGCGTAGCCAGGGAGTTTTGGAGGCGGCCTGAAACCCCGAGCACCGAGACATTTATTGTCGCAAATCCAGTGAGCCGAGGGCAAGCAGGGAAACGGCAGGGATACCTGGATAAATTGATAGCCATAATTAATGAAAAAAAGCAAATAATTTTTTTGTTGTAATACTGCTGTAATATTTATGCGTTAGATTAGAAGCAAGAGTTGACCCCCTCTTAAATATACACTCTTCACGGGTGGCTTGCAGAGCCACCTTTTTTTTGTTGTTCAGGAAGGACTTTCCTTGAAACAAACGAATTATTATGTAAAGTGATTGCTGGACGGATTCTGTCACGGAATAGACAGGCTGATTTGCTCAAGGTTTTTTATTCCAGGCGAGGAGCATCACGCCGAGCCAAGATGCCGGGAGAAATAAGCATGAAAGAAAAGATTATGATTATCGATGATGAACAGCCCATTGCAGACATTTTACAGTATAACTTGGAGCAGGAAGGATTCCGGGTGCTGGTGGCTTATGACGGGGAAAGCGCCATTCGCCTGGCTTTTGCTGAAAAGCCGGACCTCATCCTGCTGGATATTATGCTTCCGCGCATCGATGGATTTAATGTATGCCGGGAAATACGACAAAAACTCGATGTGCCCATTATCATGCTCTCAGCCCGGGAGGCGGAGGTGGACAAGGTTCTCGGCCTGGAGTTGGGCGCTGATGACTATGTGACCAAACCCTTTAGTGCCAGGGAATTAATTGCTCGCGTCAAAGCCACGTTGCGGCGTTCACAATTGCAGGAGAAGTCAAAAAAATCCCTGGTATGTGGCGACCTCAAGTTGAACCTGGACGAAATGTTGTTGAGTAAAAAGGGAGTAGAGATTGAGCTGACATTTCGAGAATTCAGCCTTCTCGCCTACTTGCTAAAGCATGCGGGCCATGTTTTTAGCCGGGAAAAACTGCTGGAAGAAGTTTGGGGTTTCGATTATTTGGGAGACGAACGAACCGTGGATGTGACCATCAGGCGACTGCGGGAAAAGATTGAAGATAATCCGGGGGATCCTTCTTACATTTGCACCAGGCGGGGCGTGGGTTATTACCTGAGGAGGCCGCAGTGATGCGAGTTGGCATGCAGGGGAAGATCGTGCTGATGTATTCCTTGCTCATTTTATTTGCCATGCAGCTGAGCGGGGTTTACCTGGTTCGCTCCCTGGAAAATTATTATTTGCAAAATTACACCAGCAGCCAGACCGCTAAAGGAGAACTGCTGGTTAGCTTTATTCGGCGCTATTTAATGGAAGAAGATGACCAGGGGGAACATTTGTCCGCCATGATTGCCGAATTTGGAGGCGGGACGCCTCCCACGGAAACCATGATTTTAGACCGCTATGGGCGGTTGCTGGCTGGTCCCGATCAACGCGATCACGCCATGCTGGGAGGGCGGATCATCCAGGATGATATTCTGCTGGCGCTATCCGGCAATAAAGTTGAAGCGGTGCGTATAGACCCTGAAACGGGCGGGCGGCACTACCATTTGGTGATGCCCGTAAAAAACGAAGGTTCCGTTGTGGGTGTTGTTTTTATGAAAGGCTCCCTGGAGCATATCTATCTAATCCTGCGTGAGATTAAGTTTTTCTTGATCACCGGGTGGAGTATTGCCCTGGGGATTGCTGTGATCATCGGTTTTCTGCTTACCAGGACCATTACTCAACCCATCAAGGAAGTTACCTCCCGGGCGGCCGCCATGGCCGGCGGTGACTTTTCCCAGCATATCGACGTTCGCTCCAATGATGAAATTAGCGAACTGGGTCAAATGTTTAACTTTTTGACGGGTCGTTTGCAGCAAACCCTCGGAGAAATATCCGCAGAGAAAACGAAAGTCGAGGCCATTTTAAATTACATGACCGATGGCATCGTGGCCCTGAATCACCAGGGCACGGTTATTCACCTGAATCCCGCTGCCAGGGCCATCCTGGAAGGATACGGCAGCCAGGTAGAAGTGGGTTTGCCTGGACAGCTTGTCTTGGCTGATCTTTTCGCCGCGGAGGGACTGGCGGGCCTGCTGCAAAGCGACAGGTCGGTTACCCATGAAGTGAGCTTAGGGGCGACGGGCGAGAAAACATACCAGATACACTTTGCCCCCTTTCGAGAGAGCGGCGAACAGCAGGGTATGCTGGTAGTCTTGCACGATGTGACCCGAGAGCGGGTTTTTTCTCGCATGCAGCAAGAGTTTGTGGCCAATGTTTCCCATGAGCTGCGCACGCCGTTAACGACGGTGAAGAATTACGTGGAAACCCTGTTAAACGGAGCCCAAGAAAACCCCGAGACCCGGGGACGCTTCTTACAGGTATTGGAAAGAGAAACGGAGCGCATGGTTAAACTGGTAAAAGACCTGCTGGTGCTTTCCCAGATGGATTGCCAGGATATAGATTGGGTGCAAAGGAAGATTGATTTGCCCGCGCTGGTCCAAAGCGTGTTGGAGCAGGTAGATTTTGACGCCCGGGGCAGAAACCTGCAAATCAAAGCCGCCTTGCCTCACGAGGTTGTGACGGTCAGCGGCGATATCGATAAAATACGCCAGGTGTTGCTTAACTTGATGGATAACGCCATAAAGTTTACACCGCCGGGCGGTGAAATCACCGTGACGGTTTCTGCCGAAGATGGAGAAGCCCAAGTTTCTGTCCTCGATACCGGTTTTGGAATTCCCGAGGAGGATGTGGAGCGAGTATTCGAGCGGTTTTATCGCGTGGACAAAACACGCTCCCGGGGATCGGGGGGGACTGGACTGGGTCTATCTATCGCCCGGCAGATTATCGAGGCCCACGGAGGAACGATTTATTTAAGGAGTATTTTGAACCAGGGGACAGAGGTTTCTTTCTGCCTGCCCCGGTAGTTCGAGGCATCGCCATAATCCGAAGAAATGTTCGTGCAAAAGCAGTGGGAGGTTAAGTCATTGTGGGAAAAATGTAAACTGGCCATCTTATTATTGCTCATCGGTTTGAGCCTGCTGCAGACGTACCTGCTTTGGTTTGGCCAACCGCTCCCCCAGGAAGGAATCCTTCCGCGGTATGAACGAGTTTTTTTCACTGATCCGCCGCCGGTTTCCCGGTTCGTTCAACCCGCTCAGATTGTCGCTCAACACGGAAATGAACGATACTTATTCGGGCGCGGAGAAGAAACGTATCATCGCTTGTGGGAGAAGTGTTTTGAACTGCTCGCCAGCACGGGGCAGCGCCCCGGTATGGAAATGGTTGCCCCAGAAGAAATACAATACCTGGAAGAAATTGAAACCCGGCTGGTTTGCAGGTTTAGCTACCCTCTCCCGCCGGAAGTGTTTTTCTCCGAAGTTTCTTTAAACCCGGAAGTGGAAGTGATTACC
>PWWY01000085.1 GCA_003561325.1 Syntrophomonadaceae bacterium
AAAGGAAATCCCCCGCAAATACGTCGCGGCAACAAAGCCGGCCAGGTCCCCCGTAATGCCTCCCCCCAGGGCGAGGAAGGCGTCGCCGCGGTGCAAACCCGCCGCGATGGCACGGTCATAGAGCCCTGCGGCGGCTTCCAGGGACTTGTGCAGTTCTCCTCCCGTGATCTCCGCCAGCTCCACGCGATAGCCGGCCTGCCGGAGCGTTTCCCGGCACCTGCCTGCATATAGATGCGCCACATGGGCATCACTGACAACCAGAATGACCCGGGCATCGAGATGGTTCTTGAGCACCGGGCCCATCCTGCTTAAAAGGTGATCGCCAATGTAAACGGGGTAGCTTTTACTCCGGGTGTCAATTTGAACTTTCAGCATCGGCGCTGTTCTCCAGGTATCGTTCGATTTTCAGGCGGTAGTGCTCATAAGACTGCTGGATTTCCTGCAGGGAATCCCCGGCAAACTTTTCGCAAAAGGCGCGGGCCACTTCCCAGGTCACGGCGGCTTCACCCACGACCGAGGCGGCCGGCACCGCGCAAATGTCAGAGCGCTCAACCGCTGCCTGGACAGGTTCAAGGCTGCCCAGGCGCACACTGGGAAGGGCCTGGAGCAGCGTGGGTATCGGCTTCATGGCAGCCCGCACTACCAGTCTTTCTCCGTTGGTCACGCCGCCTTCCAGGCCGCCGGCCCGGTTGGTCTGCCGGTAAAGCCGCCTGGCTTCATCTACCATGATGGCATCATGCACCTGGGATCCGTAACGCAAGGCAGCTTGAAATCCCAAGCCAATTTCCACGCCCTTGATTCCCGGAATACTCATCAACGCCCCGGCCAACCGTCCATCCAGCCGCCGATCGGGATGCACGTAGCTGCCAAGTCCCGGGGGAAGGCCGTCAACCCAGACTTCGAAAACGCCACCTAAAGTGTTCCCGTCCTGGCGTGCCTGGTCGATGGCCTTGATCATTTTTGGGGTCGCTTCCCGGTCAGGACAGTAGAGCTCGGAACGCAGGGTCTTTTCCCTGAGCTGGTTTGCTGCGCAGCTGCTCTCCGGAGCCCTGGCTTCCACGCCACCGATGGAGAGCACAAAGCTGGTTGTCTCCACCTGGAATTCCTGCAGCAGCAAGCTCGCGACGGCTCCAATGGCAACTCGCATGGCCGTTTCCCTGGCACTGGCCCGCTCCAGCACGTTGCGGAGATCCCTGTGACCGTATTTGATCCCTCCGGCCAGGTCGGCATGTCCCGGCCGGGGGCTGTCCACGGCTCTTAACGTTTCGGTTTCACAGGCAGCGGTGGACATCACATCCTGCCAGTTGACCCAGTCCTTGTTTTCGATCAGCATGGTCAGGGGGCTTCCCAGGGTTTTCCCAAACCGGACACCGGACAAAAACTGCACCCGGTCTTTTTCAATCGCCATCCGGCCCCCCCGGCCGTACCCGCCCTGCCGGCGGGCCAGCTGCTGCTGGATGAATTCGATCTCCAACGGCAAACCGGCAGGCAACCCTTCAATAATGCCCGTCAGGGCAGGCCCGTGAGATTCTCCCCCGGTCAGGTAGCGCATCGTCCGTCTCCTCTTTTCCGCATATTATATATGGTACATGGATTTATCCTGGATATCTTTTTGTTTTTCGACGATCTCCTGCAGGGTAATGCTCATGAGGAGCTGTTTGATCTCTTCGTGAACATCGAGCCAAACCGTTTGCAGTGCACATTTTTCCTGCCAGATGCACATCTGAGCCTGATCGGCATGCTCCCGCAAGCAGTTTACCACGGCACCGTTTCCTTCCAGGGCGAACAGGATTTCAGACAGGTTAATTTCGCCGGAAGGCCTGGCAAGACGATATCCCCCCTTGGGACCTCGTTCGCTCTGGACCAGCTCCGCCTTTTTCAAGAGGGCCAAAAGGTGTTCCAGGTATTTCGCGGAAATCGCCTGCCTGTTGGCAATTTCTTGCACTGTTACGGAATCGTCCCCGGACAGCCCCAGTTCGATCATGGCCCGGACCCCGTATTCCCCTCGCGTAGACAGTTTTAACATGGTTTCCCTCCTCTCCTGGCGCGCAGTTCTTGGACTACCTCGTAACTCGACACCCCGGACACCTCCAGCAAAACCAGGAGATGAAACAGCAGGTCCGCGACTTCATGCACCACTTCTTCCCGTGAACCGTTCTTGGAAGCGATCATAACCTCGGCGGCCTCTTCTGCCAGCTTTAGCAGGAGACGGTCGGGCCCTGCCTGGAGCAGGGAAGAAACGTAGGAACCCGGTGGCCTGTTGACCATGCGTTCCCGGATAATTTCCGTCAGCCAGGGTAAGAGCTCATCTTCCGTTTTCAGCCCGGGCCCGGAGTTTTCTCCCGGGGAAGGACGTTCATCTGCTGTTTCCCCCAGGTCAAGGCTGTTGAAAAAACAGCTCCGCGCTCCTGTATGACACGCAGGGCCCCGTTGTTCAACCTGGATTAACAGCGTATCGGCATCGCAATCGTAACGGATCTCTTGAACTCGCTGGATATGTCCCGAGGTTTCTCCTTTTTGCCAGAACTGTTGGCGGCTGCGGCTCCAGAACCAGGTCAGCCCGGTCTGCAAGGTTTTTTCCAGGCTCTGCCGGTTCATGTAAGCCAGCATCAATACTTCCCCCGTTGCGGCATCCTGGATAATCGCGGGAATCAACTCCTGCTTCTGGAAAGCGATTTCCTCTATTCCTCCCGTCTTCTCCCTAGACATTATACCAGGCGCACCTCCACACCCTTTTCATTTAAATAACGTTTCACGTCCATGACAGAAAAATGACGATAGTGAAATACCGAGGCCGCCAGGGCCGCATCGGCTTTCCCTTTCGTTAAAACCTCCGCAAAATGCTCCATTTTGCCCGCGCCTCCCGAGGCAATTACGGGGATATTCACCCGCTCCGCCACCGCGCGGTTTAAGGGAAGATCATACCCGTTCTTTCCCCCGTCGGCATCCATGCTGGTAAGGAGTATTTCACCCGCTCCCAGGCTTTCCACTTTCTCTGCCCACAGCAAGGCGGAAGCCCCGGTGGGGGTTCTTCCACCGTGGGTATAGACTTCCCAGTCTTCCATTTCTTTATTCCAGCGGGCATCAATGGCTACCACGATGCACTGGCTGCCGAACATATTGGCCCCTTCTTTGATCAGGTCGGGATTCTCTACCGCTGAAGTGTTTAAGGAGATTTTATCCGCCCCGGCTTTTAAAATCACGCGAATATGTTCAATGTTGTTGATCCCCCCGCCTACGATAAAGGGAATAAAAACTTCCCGCGCGGTCCTGCGGGCCACATCAACCATGGTCTCCCTCTGCTCGTAGGATGCCGTGATATCCAGGAAAACCAACTCGTCTGCACCGGAACCATCATAAAACCGGGCCAGTTCTACAGGATCCCCGGCATCTTTGAGATCAACAAACTGGACCCCTTTTACAACTCTACCGTCTTTCACATCCAAGCAAGGCACGATGCGCTTTGCCAACACCTGATCCTCCCTCCAGTAATTACAAAGATAGGCCTGCCTCACGCGCTGTGATGTAGCGCGGCCAGGGCTTCCTGCAGGGTAAATTTGCCCGCATACAGGGCCTGCCCCACGATCACCCCTCGAACCCCCAGGGGCTCCAGGTCCTTCACTTGACGCAAATCCTCCAGTGACGAAATGCCGCCGGAAGCAATAATCGAGATATCCAGCTCCCGGGCCAGGTTCTCCAGGGCGTCCAGGTTGGGGCCATGGAGCGTGCCGTCCCGGGCGATGTCCGTGTAAATAATCTCCTGCACGCCGTAATCCTGCATGGTCCGGGCGAACTCGACCGCGTCAAGGCCTGCCCCCTGCACCCAGCCCTTGATGGCCACCATGCCATCCCGAGCGTCAATTCCCACGATGATGCGGTCTGCGTAGGCTTGGACCAGCTCACGAACCAGCAGGGGCTGCTCCACGGCTACGGTGCCCAGGATCACCCGCTGAATGCCCAGCTTGAACGCGTGCTCAACCATCTCGCGGCTGCGCATGCCGCCGCCCAGCTGCAGTGGGATGGTCAAGCGGGAAGCCATCTCCCTGATCACCGCGGTGTTGGCCGGCGCACCATCGAATGCGCCGTCCAGGTCGACCACATGGAGGCGGTGCGCACCTTCTCTTTCCCATTTCCGGGCCATCTCGGCCGGATCATCACTGTAAACCGTTTCTTTTTCCCTTTGGCCCTTGAGGAGCCGCACGCACTTGCCCCCGTGCAGGTCAACGGCTGGAATCAGCTGCATCAGAAACCATCCTTTCGAAATTTCGCAAAATCTTCAGCCCCACCCCGCCGCTTTTTTCCGGGTGAAACTGCAGCCCGTAGACCGTGTTTCGTTTTACGGCTGCTGCAAAAGAGGGGCCGTAGTGACAGTGCGCCAGGGCAAACTCCTCATTTTCCGGGTTGGCATAATACGAGTGGGCAAAATAAAAATGGCTGGCATCGGGAACGCCTGCAAAAATCGGATCGGGCCGGGCGAAAATAATCCGGTTCCAGCCCATGTGGGGCACCTTTACGTCAGCAGGAAAGCGCAGGACTTTTCCCGGGAAAAAGTGCATCCCCTCAAAACCCGGATCCTCTTCGCTTTCCTCGAAAAATAACTGCAGTCCCAGGCAAATGCCCAAAATATATGTTTTTTTGCTTTGCCGGCATTTTAAATATTGCACCAACCCTTTTTGTTCCAGGTCCAGGGCAGCGCACCCAAATGCGCCGACCCCGGGGACAACAATTCCCGAACACTGGTCCAAAAGCTCCCTGTCGTGGGTTAAAACCGTTTCAATACCCAGCAGCTCGAAAGCATTTTGCACGCTGGTAACATTTCCCATGCTGTAGTCAACCACTGCGATCAAGTTGGATGCCGCCTCCCTGTATTCTCGATGTGAAAACCGGTTGTGCTTATCCAGGAGGGTTTCCCGTGGAGCCTTGAAGTCCCAGTGCGGAAAACACCCCCTGGTAAAACGCTTCATACCGGGGGACAATGTTCTCTGGTGAATATTTCTCGGCCTTCTCCCGGGACCGGGCAGCCATCTGCGCGTGCAAAGTCGGTTGTCCCAACAAAGTCGCCATGGATTCTGACAACGCTTCAGTATCGCCAACGGGCACCAGCAGCCCGGTTTTTCCCTGCTCGACAACCTCCGGCAGCCCCCCGGTCTCGGTCGCCACCACAGGCACACTACAAGCCATGGCTTCCAGCGCGGACAACCCGAAACTTTCTTTCTCCGAGGGGAGCACGAACAAGTCCGCCGCCGAATAGAGCTGAACCAGTTCGGCCCGGTTTCCCAGGAAGGTCACGCGAGAGGCTAAACCCAGGTCTTGCACCAGCTTCTCTGCCGTTTCTCGCTCTGTGCCGTCTCCCACCAGCACCAGCCTGGTCTTGGGGTTGCTGCGCTGCAGGCGGAAAAAAGCCGCAATCAAGTCCTGGAGCCGCTTCACGGGGCGGAAATTGGAAACATGCAGGATGATTTTTTCGCCTTCCCGGGCCAGCTGGGACCTCAGGGGACTGTCGGGTAGCCTGGAAAAAACGCGCGTGTCCACAAAATTTGGGATCACCTGCACCGTTTTCTCCAGGCCGAAAGATGTATAGACTTCATTTTTCAGGTCGTGAGATACCGCACTTACGGCATCGCTCTGTTCCAAGCCGTAGCGAATGACCGGCTGCAGGGAGGGTTCTTTCCCCCAGACGGTCACATCGGTGCCGTGCACGGTGGTAACGATGCGCACCCTTCCAGCTATTTCCCGGGCCAAAACCGCGGAAATCGCGTTTGGCAGGGCATAATGCACATGAATGATATCCAGGGAATACCTGTCCAGCACTTCAACCAGTTTTGCCGTGATTTCGATGGTCAGGAAGGGATGAGGAAAAAGCGGATATTCCCTCAGGGGAACCTGGTGAAAATGAATGTTAACTGGATCCCCGAGGCGAAAAGGCATCTCATACGAGATGATGTGGATCTCATGGCCCCTGCGGGATAGCTCCTTGCCCAGTTCCGTCGCGACTACCCCGCTGCCGCCGGGCGTGGGAAAACACAAAATCCCGATTTTCATTCTACCTCACTCCATTGCACGAGATCGGAAACCGCCGGTATTTCGTGGGCAACCAGCCCCTCCCCATGGGCCGAACCGATCAGCGATCCCAGGTAGCTGTCACGGCTTTTGATATGACGGATGAAAAACGGATCGTTCACCAGGGTTGGCTTGCGATCCGAGCGATGATGGTAAAACTGGCTCTGGTGAGCCCGGATGGCTTCCTCTTTTTTCTCGTAAACCGAAGATATATCCACGATGAAGTCCGGTTCACGCCGCACTGAGAGCAAGAAAAAGTAAAGTTTGCCGGGACGAAAGGGTTCCCCCTCCAGGGGGAGGCGCTTTAAACCGGAGAGGTAAACGGCTCGCCGCACCAGTTCTCCCGCTGTGCTGTGGTCCGGGTGACGGTCATCCTTGTAGTAAGGCGCCAACACCACCCGCGGGCGATATTTCCTCAATGTAGAAACCACCTTGTAGACACTTTCCCGGTTTATTTCCAGGTGGGCATCGGGCAGGTGAAGACAATCCCGGATCACACACCCCAGCACCTCTTTTGCTTTTTGCGCTTCGATTTTTCGCTCTTCCACCGTCCCGTTGCTGGACATCTCGCCGGCCGTCAGGTCAACAATACCGCAGCGATAGCCCCATGCCGCATGACGGGCCAGGATCCCCCCTGCACCAATTTCGACATCGTCGGGGTGGGGGCCGAAAGCCAGCAAGTCCAGTCTCATGAAACCTCACGCTCCCCAAGATCGTAGATGTAATGTCCTTCTTCCCCGGGAAATTCTTTACAGAAGCGGTCCCAAAAGGTATAGCCGTATTCGATTAAAAAAGGAAATAGCGTAAAAACTCTTTCCTGGGGGCTGCACCGGGGCCAGAAGTATTCCCGGATTTCTTCCTGCCGGGGGGATTCCCCCGCTTTCTTTGCGGGGTCCTCACATACAGCCTGGGCATAAGCCAGGACCTCCTCAAAGGTGAGACCCTGCGCCTGGACTCGCTGCTGCTGCCGGGCGCCCCGTAAAGTCACTCCCAGCCGGGGGAACAAAACCGGCATGTCAAGGCCGAAGAGGCGGTAAACGCCTGGAATTTGTGCAAAATAAGCCAGCTCTCCCGGGCCAGGGATATAGGCCAGGTTCGGGAAAAGGCTGTCCTGGAAGATTGGCCTCAGCAAGACGTTGGGGCTGAATAAACCCGGGGCCTCTTGAATCATGGACATGAGTTCGTAACGGGTCAGGGAGAGTTCTCCCCTGGCTGTAAAAACATGTTCTTTGTCCCGATAAAGGGCATAGCGTCTTCCCTTCCAGACTATCATGATAAAGGATTCCTGTCCAGTTCTCTTCACCTGAGGCGCGAAACCGCTTGCTGCCAGCTGCTTTTCCGCCTCGGCGATGATTTGGTGTATCTGGGGACCCACTTCCAGGGTTTTAAGCAGTAAAGAGATATACGCCCCCTTCTTAGAGAGCTGCAGGGGATCAATAAAACCCAGCTTCTGGTGGCGGAAAAGCTGCTGCATGATCTGAATAAACCAGTCCGACAGGGTGCTGGACCGGGCCGCAACCTCGTAGAGGTCTTCCATCACTTGTTCTTTATGGACCGTTTGGGGTGTCAGTTCTTGCAAACGCTCCAGCACGGTGAACATGCGGTCTTTCACCAGCTGGATTTCTCCCACCGGGAGGCCGAACCCGGGAAAGCGCATGCGGATCCGGGAAATTTTCCCCTGGGGATTCTGCAAATAGAACCTGAAGAGGTCAAACACATTGTGATCCTCGTTGGCCACCCAAAACAGGGGCTGGACCGGTCTTTGCAGGACTGTTTCCATGCGCTTGGCCAACTTTACCGCCGTCATCGCTTTATAAATACCGTAAAGAGGACCGGTCAGCAGGCCCGGCTGCTGACCGGTGATGATAAACACTGTGTTTTTATCCTTTATTTTTTCCAGGAGCCCCCCCGACGCGGCCTGCGGGATCCCTGCATTTTGCTCTGCCAGGAGGTCCCGGGGCGTATTCCAGGAGCGCTGCTGCCGGGTCAACGTTTCTGCCAGGTCGCGATAGCTTTCCACGTGGTGGTAAGGCTTTGAAACGTGCTGCATAATCTCGGGGTCTTTTTGCAGGTAGCGCACAAAGAAAGTCGGATAGAGCCTATCCAGGTCTCGAACCAATGAAAACATATCCAGAATATCCTCTCGCTTTCTTTATAATCATTGGCCAACCTTTACCGGGAAGCCCAGGCCGGCTTTCTCGTCAGAAAAAAAGAGCAAACAGCACGGATAACATTCTTGGTCGGTCCACGGCTTCCCCGTCCAGTTCTTGCTGCATTAGATAAAACTATTTATTCTGTTTTTTTAAGATAAATCCTCTTTTTCGAAAAAACATTAGCAGGTAATTTCTTTTAACCGGTCAAAAAACCCGGGAAAAGAGACCTGGACCGACTCCACTCCGTCAATGATCGTCTCTTTTTCCGCAAACAAACCGGCCACCGCCAGGGCCATGGCAATGCGGTGATCCCCGTGGCTGGAACCGCTTCCTCCGGGGATCCTCCTGCTGCCCTGGATTGAGAGGCCATCGGGCATTTCCTCGATTCGTGCCCCCAGCTTGCCCAATTCCTGGCTTAAGGCATGCAGGCGATCACTTTCTTTGACCCTGAGTTCCCCGGCGCCCTGTATCCGGGTTGTTCCCCGGGCATAAGCCGCTGCCACCGCCAGCACCGGGATTTCATCGATGAGCCTGGGGATCATTTCCGCGGTGACATCAACCCCTACAAGCCTTTTCCCTCCCCTGACCAAAATGTCACCCACGGGCTCTCCACTGTACTTTCGCTGATTTAAAAGGGTAATTTGAGCCCCCATGCGACTGAGGACATGCAGCAGGCCGGTACGGGTCGGATTCAGACCCACCTCGTGGATCAGCAGCTCTCCTGCAGGGGCCAGGGCCCCTGCTACCACGAAAAAAGCAGCGGAAGAAACATCGCCCGGCACCTTGACCTGCTCTGCCGTGAGGCTTTTTACCGGTCCTTCCAGGATGATTTCCCCCTGTTTCCCCCACTGGAGAGGCACGCCAAAATGCAGGAGCATTCTCTCCGTATGGTCCCTGGACACGCCCGGTTCTGTGATCGCCGTGCTGCCCCGGGCCTGCAGCGCCGCCAGGAGAACAGCGGACTTCACCTGGGCGCTGGCGACAGGGGAATGAAAAGTTAAAGAAGCAAGGTCGCCTCCCCGGATAGAAAGCGGCAGGAGTCGTCCGTTCTCCCGGCCATCAATCGAGGCGCCCATCTTTTTTAACGGCCCGGTCACCCGGGCCATGGGACGCTTTCTTAAAGATCTGTCCCCAGTCAAAACCGCGTAAAAAGGTCGGCCGGCCAAAAGGCCCATTAATAGCCGGGCCGTCGTGCCGGAATTCCCGGCATCGAGGATGGTGGACGGCTCTTTTAGACCATTTATCCCGGCGCCGTGTACCCGGACGAACGTCCCCTGCTGCTCCATCTTCACCCCCAATGCCTGCATACAAACCAGGGTGGACCTGGGGTCTTCCGCATCTAAAAACCCTTCGATCTCCACTTCCTGTTCTGTCAGGGAGGCAAGGATAATCGCCCGGTGGGAGATGGACTTATCTCCGGGCACGGAAAGGGCTCCCCGACAGTGTTCTGCAGGCTCGATCTTCATTTGCATCGTTTTTTGCTTCCCCCTTATCGTTTCACACCCGGGTAGATCCGGGTCATGTGATTCTTTCCAGGCCCTGAAGCTGCCGCATAGTCTTTCCACGCCCAACCGCGCAGGGCTGAGCTGAAGCTTTGCCAGGAAGGTTTCCGTTTCCTTCCTGTTTTTCCCTGGCTCTTCACTTCACGCCGTGATCCCTATCCTTTTTTCCAGCAGCGGAACCCCTGGTTTTCCAGGATCTGCAGGGCCTGGTCTCGCTCCTCCAGCAGGCTGAAGCCCAGGCGGATGCTCCCGCCATCTTCCTCCCGATTCTTCAATACTTCAATTTCACTGATATTTAAGCCGGCATCACCGACCAAAGTAGCTACTTTCCCGATAATTCCAGGCAGATCGGGGAGCACCAGGATTAACTGGAAAATTTCCGGCAGCATGCCTTTCCCGTGGTAGGGCATGGCGCTCCGAAAGGCCTTTGCCTCTTCCAGGGCCATGCGGGCGGCCCCTTCTTCTTCTTTCTCCAACAGCAGCCACAAGGCCTTTAATTCCTCCTGGAATCTTTGCAAAGCTTCCTTCAAATGGCAGGAATTGGTGGAAAAAATATCATACCAGACCGCCGTGTTGCCCATGGCTATCCGCGTAGTGTCTCGGAAACCTCCCCCGGCCAAAATTCTGACCAGGTCCTTTTCCCCCCCGGCGTGCCGCGCCGTGTTGACCAGGGCTACGGCCAGCAAGTGGGGCAGATGGCTTACCAGGGCTACCAGCTGATCGTGTTCTTCGGCCTCCAACACGATGGGATGCGCCTTGATGGCTCGCACCATTTTTTCCATGGTCGTCACCGCCTGGCGAGGTGCCCCGGCAGCCGGCGTCAAGAGGTACACGGCATTCTCCAGCAGCAGCGGGTCAGCCGCCTGGATACCCGCCTTTTCTGATCCCGCCATGGGGTGGCCACCCACGGCGGCCACTCCCCGGGGAAGCCAGCGGTTCATCGCATCCAGCAGGGTTCTTTTGGTGCTCCCCAAATCCGTGACCACGGCGCCGGGCTTTAACAGGGGCGCAATCTGCCGGACCATCTCCGTTGCTTGCCGCACCGGCAGCGCCAGGACGACCAGGTCCGCTGCCTCCAGGGCCGCAGGCAGCTCTCCGGTTCGATCCACAGCATCCCGGTTCCGCGCTTCTTCCATGACGTTTTCATGGCGATCATAACCCCAGCGTTCCTCAACAACCCCGTATCGACCCAGGGCCATCCCCAGGGAACCGCCCATCAGGCCCAGGCCAATGATACAGCATTTTACGAACAAAGGGATTTCAGATTGTTCTCCCAATACTTTGCGCCACCCTTCCCACCATGCTGATCAGTTCGACAAACTTTTCCGGGGTCAAAGACTGGGCACCGTCGGAAAGGGCTTCCTGGGGCCGGGGATGCACTTCCACCATGAGGCCATCGGCACCGGCCGCAACGGCAGCCAAACTCATCGGGGTAACCCAGCGCCAGTCACCGGTCCCGTGGCTGGGATCGACAAATACGGGAAGATGGCTCAATTCCTTGGCAATGGGAACAGCACTGATGTCCAGCGTATTGCGGGTATAGGTTTCAAAGGTCCGAATCCCTCGTTCGCAGAGAATAACCCGGGGGTTTCCCCCACTGACAATGTACTCTGCGGCCATCAGCCATTCTTCGATTGTGGCTGACATCCCTCGCTTGAGTAAAACCGGGCGATCGATCCGGCCCAACTCACTTAACAGCCTGAAGTTTTGCATGTTTCGGGTGCCCACCTGGACAATATCTGCGTAGCGGGCCACGATCTCCACGGAGTGTTGGTCGAGCACTTCCGTCACAATGGGCAAACCCGTTTTGTCCCGCGCTTCCGCCATAATTTTCAAACCCTCTTCTTCCAGGCCCTGGAAACTGTACGGCTAAGTCCGGGGCTTGTATGCCCCGCCCCGTAAAAAGTTCGCCCCGGCTTCTTTGGCCCGCTCCGCGGCTTCCAGAAACTCCTCCCGCCCTTCAACGGCACAGGGGCCGGCCACCAGGATCACCTGGTCGCCTCCCACTAGCGTGCCTCCCACTTCGAACTCGGTTTTTTCGCGCTTGTATTCCCGGCTCACCAGCTTAAAGGGCTGGGATATGATCACAACTTTTTCCACGCAGGGCATGACCTGCAGGGCATCCCGCGCATCTTCCTTGGGCGCGCCAATTGCCCCCAGGATGGTGCGGTTCTCCCCCGTGGAGCGGTGCACACCGAAACCCAACCTTTTTAGCCTGTCTTCCACTTCCTTGATCTCTACCTCATCCACACCCGGGTTCAGAACGACGATCATCCCCAAAAACCTCCTCATGTTTTTTAACTGGCACGAAAGGATCCTCCGAAATCGGTCCTTGGACGAAAAAAGCTCCCATCCCCTCAGGGACGGAAGCTTATGCTTCACGCGGTACCACCCTGGTTGAGCCCCGGTCCTGCAGGCTCCACCTCCATTCAAGGATACGGACCTGCTGTAGACCCAGGCCTTATATCCCCTTCACTGTAACGGCTGAAGTTCCCGTCAGAGCCTACCGGCAGCTGCGACCTAAAAGGATGCCCCTGCTTTCAGTCTGCTTCTCCGGGGTGTATTTCGGCGAAGGCCCGGCACCGGTTCACAGCTTCCCCGGCTCTCTGGAGCTTGACCTGCTCACGTACTTCTCCCCATCTTCGACTTTTCATCTGGTGTTGTTAACAGCTATTGTAAAGCTGCTTCAAGCCTTTGTCAAGTTTTATTTTAGCCCTGCTCTGCCAGGTGAAAGTTTTCGTGCAGGGTTTGCACGGCCAGGGAGAGGTCCGCCTGTTTTAGCAGTAAGGAAATGGTAATGTTGGAGTCGCCGGACTGCAATATTTCAATGTTTTGCTGGTTGAGCGCTTTCACCACCCGGGCCATCACCCCCGGCATGCTGTGCATGCCGACCCCGACGACCGAAACCTTGGCGCAGTCCCATGCCACCTGGTAAGGGATGACCAGGTTTTTTAAAATGCTCTCCACCTTGTAGCTGTGTTCTTTTTTCACGATAAATGCATTCATGTCCGGGAAGACGCTGATCAGATCGATATTCACCCCGGCTTCACCGATAGACTGAAAGACCTTTAATTCCCGCTCCGAATCCGGTTCTTCGTAGCGAATGATAAATTGTACCAGGTCCGTGGCATGGGCAATTCCGGTAACGGCCCGCCGGCCCCGGGTGCTGTAATTTCCGTCTCGCAATGAAGATTCCCCCGTAATCAGCGTTCCTGGACCGGAATTGTCCGGGTTTTTGACGACAACAGATACATTGTTCCGCATGGCGACTTCTACGGCCCGGGGATGGATCACCCGCGCGCCTTCATGGGCCAGCTGGCAGACTTCCCCGTACGTGATCTGCTGGATCACGCGGGCCTCCTTCAGCAGGTTGGGATCAGCCGTCATGATTCCCAGGACATCGGTATAGATTTCCACTTTTTCCGCGTCGAGGGCGGCGCCCAGGATAACGGCCGATGTATCGCTTCCCCCGCGGCCCAGGGTATTGACCTCCCCGCTGACATCCGCGCCCTGGAAGCCCGCGACCACCGGGACCGTTCCTTCCAGCAGCTTATCTTTCACCCGGGTAGGCTGGCAGTCCACCACTTCGGCCTCACTGTAATGCCCGTCAGTAATAAAGCCGGCCTGCATACCGCTCATGGCAGAGGAGGGGATCCCCTGGTTGGACAAGTTTGCGGCCATCACAACAGCGGAAATCGTTTCACCGCAGGACATGACCAGGTCAAGCTCCCGCAGCGAAATGTCCGGGTATTCATCCAGGGCCAGGGCCTTCAGGGTATCCGTGGCATAGGGATCCCCTTGACGCCCCATGGCTGAAACCACCACGACCACGTGATAGCCCTGATCGAGGGACTCCTGGACACATTTGACCACGTTCTGACGCTTCTCAGGGGTCGACACAGAAGTCCCTCCAAACTTTTGGACGACAATTTTCAATTTATACTCACCCCGCTACACTGATTTTTCTCCCTTTCTCTAGATCAAGAGTTCTGCAATCTGTATGGAATTGGTCGCTGCGCCTTTGCGAATGTTATCCGCCACAACCCACATGTTCAGCCCATGCGGCACCGACCGGTCTACCCGGATCCGACCGATGAAAACTTCATCCCGTCCTTCCGTATCGATGGGCATTGGGTAGAGCAGTTCAGCCGGCTGATCCAAAACCGCGATGCCGGGAGCTTTCCCCAAAATATCCCGGGCTTTCTCCGGGGACAGCGGCGCCTGCAGCTCCACGTTGATCGCTTCACTATGCCCGTTGACAACGGGGACGCGAACCGTGGTCGCCGTAATGTGCAGCCCGGGAATACCCATTATTTTACGGGTTTCCCGAACCATCTTCATTTCTTCCTTGGTGTAGTCATCTTCTTCGAAGACATCAATATGCGGGACCATGTTAAAGGCGATCTGGTGGTTTTTGGCCGCACCTTTGTACGGGATACGCTCCTTCACGAACTCCTGGCCGTCTAAAACTGCGCGGCTCTGTTCCAGCAGCTCATCGATGGCTTCTTTCCCGGATCCGGAAACAGACTGGTAGGTTGCCACGACAACCCGCTTTAGCCCTGCAGCCAGGTGCAGGGGCTGCAGCGCCACAACCATCTGGATGGTCGAGCAGTTGGGGTTGGCAATCAGCCCCTTGTGGCCTTTCGCGGCTTCCGGGTTAACTTCAGGCAAGACCAGGGGAACATCGGGGTCCATGCGGAAGGCACTGCTGTTATCAACCACAACTGCACCCTTCCTCACCGCCTCGGGAGCCAGCTCTTTACTGATATCACCCCCGGCGCTAAAAAACGCGTAATCAATCCCGGAGAAAGCCCCCGGCTTGGCCTCTTCCACCGGGTAGTCTTTCCCATCAATACGGATGACCTTATCGACTGACCGTGCAGAAGCTAGAAGCTTCCATCCTTTTACCGGAAACTTCCTTTCAAGCAACACTTCGATCAGAACCTGGCCCACATTACCCGTTACGCCGACGATGGCTACATTATAGCCCGCCATAGCTATTCGCTCCTTTTCTCATGGTCTTTATTTCACTCATTCTAGCCCCTAGGAGATGAATTGAACCGTGGCTTGAATTCGTTCCATGGCCTCGCGCATCCGTTTCTTGTCGACGGTAAGAGCGATGCGGAAATATCCTTCGCCGTGCTCGCCGAATCCCCGACCCGGGGTCACCACCACGCCCGTTTCTTCCAGCAGGTGAGCCACAAAATCCTGGGAGGTATACCCCCGGGGGACAGGGG
>PWWY01000042.1 GCA_003561325.1 Syntrophomonadaceae bacterium
AACAGGATATAATGTCCCTTGTGGTCCAGGGAATGCCGTGATTAAACGCTTGACCTCCAGCAGTTTCAAAAAGGGGATGCCTCCTTCTTTCTTCTTCCCTCTTCCTGTTTCTTTCTTCAGTCTTCCTGCTTCCAGGCAGCGGCGCCGGGGGCGGGTCTGTCTCAACTCTCGGCGGGTCGCCGGGGCTTTATTCGTACTTCACCCTGGGATCAACCGCCGTGTAGGCCAGGTCCACCAGCAGGTTGACCACCAAAACCGCCAGGATAATCACCACCATGGTGGACTGAACGGCGGGGTAGTCTCGCGTCAGCATGCTGTCCAGCAGCATTTTCCCGATGCCCGGCCGGTTAAAAATGCGTTCGATGAGCACCAGTTCGGCCAGCAGGACGGGAATCGCATTCCCCATGACCGTGATCATGGGGATCAGGGCATTTTTCAAGGCGTGAACAAAGACGACGGCCATTTCACTTAACCCCTTGGCCCTGGCCGTGCGGATATAATCGGATTGTAAGATCTGCAGCAGGTGGGCCCGGAGCACCCCGGCGACGATCGCGGCCAGGGGGGCGGCGCCGGCCAGCGCCGGCAGAACCAGGTGATAGAGGCGTTCGCCGGGCAGTTCTCCCGTCCCGTGCATGGGAAACCAGCCCAGGGTCAGGCTGAATAAAAGGATAAACAGGATGCAGAGCAAAAACGGGGGCACCGAGATGCCCAGCATGTAGATCAACCTGACGCTTTCGCTGAGGAAGCGACGCTGCGCCAGGGCAGAAATCATGCCCATGGCCCCGCCGGCCAGGAACCCGATGGCCAGGATGCCTGCAGCCAGTTCCAGGGAATAGGGCAGGGCGCGTCCCAATATCTGAGCGATGGGAACATTGGTAAAGAGGGTGTGCCCCAGGTCCCCCCGGAGAAGGCGGGAGAGATAGTCAACAAACTGAACATGCAGCGGCTGGTCGAACCCCAGCCGAGTTGTGATGGCTGCATAGGTTTCTTCCGTGTAAGCGTCCCCCAGTACGACGATGACCGGATCGCCGGGAAGCACGCGCATGCTGACAAAGATCAAGGCTGTACCTGTAAAGGCCATGATAACCAGTAACAGGATCCGTTTGATGAAGTAGCCCATGGTCAATGAAAACAGCCCTTTCTTGTCTAGAAACCGGGTCTTGGTGCAGTCGTCCGGCTCCTGGGTAAGCCTGTGGAAGGCGCTATGGCTCCCTCGGGGCACTCGGGCGGCCTCCCCGGTTTAACTCCCATCCGGGTCGATCCCGGCGACCGACGTCTTGTCGGCCGGACCGCCCTTAAAATCCACGGGGACATTCCTCTGCAAGAGGTGTGTCCCCTTACCTTACATCCGTCTCCACTGCTTCCCCGGCTGCCTGATCCGTCTCACACAGCTTATTTTTTCAGCGTCAGACTTTCTGTCAGGTCGTACCACTCCGAGAAACTGGCCAGGGGTTCGTAGCCCAGGTCCACGTAGGCCTGCCGCAGCCGGGTGAACTTCTGCCCGGTGATGGGAATATACACGCAGTCTTCCGCCAAAGTTTCCTGGATAGCATGGTAGAGGTCTTCCCGGGCTTCCATCTCAAAGGTAGATGCGGCTTCATCCAGCAGATCGGCGATCCCCGTGTAGTTGACCAGGCTGCCCCGGGTGGCGTCGCGGGCATAGACAAGGCCGTATGTCCGGTTGGGTTCGGGATACATGTACAGCGTCCACCACTGGACCGGATGGACCGCTTCCGGGATCGTCGTGCCCAGCCAGGTGGAAACATCCTGGGTCACCAGCTCTACATCGACACCGACTTCGGCCAGGGCGGCCTGGATGAACAGGCCCGGTCCCTGGATAAAGGTATCGATGGTGTGCAGGGAGAAGGACAGGCCCTCGCCACCGGGGAACCCTGCTTCGGCCAGGAGTTCCCGGGCTTTCTCCGGGTTATAGCTGTATGCCTTCACGTCTGCTGTGCCCCCGAAAAAGTCTTCCAGGAAAACCAGGCCTGCTGCCGTCGGCACCTCCATGGAACCGGGGATGTCCATCACTGCATCAGTAAATTCGTCTATATCCAGGGCATAGGCAATGGCCTGGCGGACCCGCAGTTCATCAAAGGGAGGCTGCTTTGTATCCAGCTTGAGCCCCCAGGTGTTTGCCGGTCCCAGGGCATCGTAATGGATTTCCAGCCCTTCCCGTTCAGCCCGCGCGATAGCTTCTGCCGCCGCGCTGCCGTGGGTTCACCTTGAATCATGTCCATTTCCCCGGCCAGGAACGCCTCAAAGCGGGAAAAGGTATCGGGCATAAAGTGGTATTCCAGCCTGTCGACTTGAGGAGGCCCCCGGAAATAATCGGGATTGGCGACGAGTACGACTTTTTCATGGGGAAGATAGGCATCAAAGATGAAGGGGCCCGAACCCACCAGGTTTAACGGAAAATCCTCCCCGTACGCTTCCAGGGCCGCCCGGGGGACGATCACGGCGAAGCGGTAAGCCAGGTGGGTGATGAGCAGGGGATCGGGCCTGTTCATGTGGAAATGCACCGTGTAGTCATCCTCGACTTCGATGCGGTCAATGGTGGTATAGAGGCCGCGGTCATCACAGCCCGTTGCCGGGTCCAGGATGCGTTCCAGGGAAAACTGCACGTCGTGGGCGGTCACTTCTCCAAAGTCACCGTGCCACGCCACTCCTTGCCGCAGGTAAAAGGTCCAGGTTAACTTGTTCTCGGACACGGACCATTCCCTGGCCAGGTCCCCTTCGATATTGGCGGCATCGATGGTGCCGGGGGGAAACCGCACCAGCTTGTTGAACACGGAAGCGACGACATTGAAACCCACGGGCGTGCCGGCCACGCTGTGAGGGTCCAGGGTGGGCGCGTCTTCCTGGAGAAAAGCCATTTTCACCACGGCTTCTCCCACCGTTTCCCTGTCTTCCCCTGCTTCCGGAGCCCCCGGGGCACAGCCAAGGCCCCCTTGGGCAAAAATTACCGCTACCGCCAGGAAAAGCAGAAGTGATAGAATCCGCTTGGATGTAATCATGCTGACCCCCTTCTTTGAATATCCTAGTTTTCTAAGCGGAAAACGCTTTATGCCGGCCGGGTTCATAGATTTGGCGCATGTATTCCCCGAGGGTGTTCACGGATAACACCAGGGCGATAATCATTAGGGCCGGGCCGATGGCCAGCCAGGGGTTGATCCGGATGAAGGCCATGCCCCCGCTCATGATGTTGCCCCAGCTGGCCCGGGGGGTGGGGACACCAAAACCCAAAAACCCCAGGGCGGCTTCAATCAGGACGGCCTGGCTGATCCCCAGGGTGATGTAGACGATCATGGGGCCCAGAATTGCGGGCAGGATGTGGGAGAGGAGAATCCGGGCATGCGAAAACCGCATGGCCCGGGCTGCCTGGACGTATTCCACGGTTTTCACCACCAGGACGTGGGCCCTTACGAGCCTGACCAGATCCGGCGTCATGGCTATGCCGATGGCGATCACTACCAGCTCAAACCGGTTGCCCATGATGGCTAAAATAAATAAAGCCATCAGCAGCAGCGGGAAGGCTTTTAGAAGATCCATCAGTCTCATCACCAGGGTATCCAACGGGCCGCCCACGTACCCGGACGTTAGCCCGATGATGGTTCCGGCAGTGAAGGCGAAGGCCGGTGCCAGCAGGCCGATGGCCAGCGAAGCCCGGGTGCCGAAAATTACCCGGCTGAGCACGTCTCTTCCCTGGGCATCGGTGCCGAAAGGGTGCGCCGCCGAGGGGGTGTCCAACCTGTTCCGCAGGTTTAGGGTATCAGGGTCATGGGGAGCGATGACAGGGGCCAGCAGGGCAAGGAGTAAAAAACCCCCGATCACGGCGCAGGCGAGGATGATTCCCGGTCTTCTTCTGATGACACGGAAAAAATGAACGGAAAAAAGGGGGATCTTGCTTGTCGTGCCCTGCTCTCGGGTTGCGAACATCATCGTCTCCATCACGGCTGGTCAGTTTAAGGAGTATATATTTCGTTAGAGCGGCCTGATATTCCTTTTTTAGATACTCCATCACCAGTTCCCCTCGTCTTCCCTGTTTGGCAGAGGGATGTTCGCAACCGTGTTTAACATTACTTGTCGCG
>PWWY01000092.1 GCA_003561325.1 Syntrophomonadaceae bacterium
GCCATCACGACGCAGACACTGTAATTTGCATGCCACTCCGGGGGTTCAATCACGCGGAAATTTCCCCTGGCTCCTTCATAAAGCAGCGGCAGCAAGTCCGACTTCATCCTGGGCAAAATCACCTGCGCTTCCGGGTCACCGAAGCGCACATTGAACTCCAGAACTTTTGCCCCCCGCTCGGTTATGATCAATCCCACGAAAAGCACCCCCCGGTAGGGGATCCCTTCTGCTGCCAGCCCTTGAAAGACAGGCTCCAGGATGAAGCGCTCCACGTCATCCTGGTATTTCTTGGATAAGATCGGTGCCGGCGAGTAGGCGCCCATCCCTCCCGTGTTCGGCCCCCTGTCTCCATCATAGATGGCCTTGTGGTCCTGGGCGGAAGGAAGGGTCACGTACGAAAGACCATCGGTGATGGCAAACACGGAAACTTCCTCTCCCTGCAAAAACTCTTCAATCACGATGTGGTCTCCGGCTGCACCGAACACTTTTTCTTCCATGATCTGCTGCACGCCCCGGGCCGCCTCCTCAAAATTCTCTGCGATGATCACACCCTTGCCCGCGGCCAGACCGTCGGCTTTCACAACCGTGGGAAAAGAGGTTTTCCTGAGATAAGCATACGCTTCTTCCGGGGTTTCGAACACTTCAAATTCCGCCGTAGGAACCTGGTGCCTGGACATAAACTGCTTGGCCCAAACCTTGCTTCCTTCCAGCAGCGCTCCGCTGCGAGAAGGGCCAAAGATCAGTTGACCGTTCTCCTGGAATAGATCGACGATCCCTTCCATCAAGGGGGCTTCCGGCCCCACAACTGTTAAATGGATCCCCCTGTCCCGGGCAAATTGTTGCAGCGCGCTCACATCTGTTGCATCGATGGGCACGCATTCAGCCAATGCTGCGATGCCCGCATTGCCTGGCGCACAATAGATTTTATGAATCTCCGGGCTCTGGGCCAATTTCCAGGCCAGGGTATGTTCTCTTCCGCCTCCCCCGACAATGAGTACGTCCACGAAATATGCCTCCCCGCATGATTGTTTTGACTGGACTGCACGCTGCACACCAGGAGCCTGCAGTTAGTGTTTGAAATACCTTTTTCCGGTAAAGACCATGGCGATATGGTATTGTTCACACGTGGCAATGACTTCTTCATCGCGGTTGGACCCACCCGGCTGAATCACGGTCGTAACGCCGCTTAACGCGGCCAGTTCCACTCCGTCTTTAAAAGGAAAGAAAGCGTCGGAAGCCATGACACTCCCCCGCGCTTCCTGGCCGGAGTACTCCAGGGCAATTTTTACCGACCCGACGCGGCTCATCTGGCCTGCTCCAATACCCAGTGTCTGCTCTCTTTTGGCAATCACAATGGCGTTGGAGTTAACGTGGCGCACGGTTTTCAGGGCAAACAAGAGATCTTTGCGCTCCTGTTCTGTCGGATTCCTGGAAGTCACTACCCGCCAGGTTTCCGGCTGCAGCGGCTCTGCTGCCGCCTCCTGCAGCAGGAGTCCCCCGCTCACTTTTTTCAGGTCCATGCCATTTTCAGGCATTCCTTCCGGCAACGGCATGGTCAGCAGGCGAACGTCTTGTTTTTGCGCAAGAATCTCCAGGGCAGCCGGTGCAAAGGAAGGAGCAGCAATCACTTCCAAAAATATTTCTGCTAAACGCCTTGCCGTTTCTTCGTCAACATCCCTGTTCAAGGCCACGATGCCGCCGAAGATGGAAACAGGGTCGGCGTCGTAGGCTTTTTGGTAAGCTTCATGAAGGGCCTCGGCGGAACCCACACCGCACGGATTGGCGTGTTTCACGGCCACCGCTGTAGGGTCTTCAAATTCTTTAACAAGTTCCCAGGCGGCATGTAGATCGTTGATATTATTGAAAGACAGCTCTTTCCCCTGCAGCTGTTTTGCCCCGGCAATGGTGGCAGGGCCTGGTAAAGGCTCCCGGTAGAAAGCGGCTTTCTGGTGAGGATTTTCTCCGTAACGCAGTTCCTGGGATTTTCGATACGGTAAGACCAGGTACGAGGGGAAGAGTCGATCTTGCTCGTCCTCAACGCCTCTACGCAGGTGAGCCGCGACGATACTGTCGTAATAGGCCGTGTGGGCAAATGCTTCCACGGCCAGCCGGTAGCGGGTAGAAAGAGCGAGATCGCCTTGTTGGCGCAGCTCTTCCACCACGATAGCGTAATTTGCCGGCTCAACCACAACGATGACATCCTGGTAATTCTTCGCGGCGGCCCGCACCATGGTCGGGCCGCCGATGTCGATATTTTCCACGGCATCTTCCAGGGTTACGCCGGGTTGTGCGATCACTGCAGGGAAGGGGTAAAGATTGACTGCAACCAGGTCAATGGCTTCAATGGCGTGTGCTTTCATTTGTTTCTGGTGTTCTTCCAGGTCACGCCTTCCAAGGATACCGCCGTGGACCAGCGGATGAAGTGTTTTCAATCGCCCGTCCAGGATTTCCGGAAAACCGGTGAGCTCGCTGATATCTTTTACGGGTATGCCCGCGTCCCTTAAGGCCGTGGCTGTCCCACCCGTAGAAATAATTTCCCAGCCCAGGGAGACGAGTTACCGGGCAAAACGTGTGATGCCGTCTTTGTCTGAAACACTGATTAACGCTTTTTTAGCCTTCATCAACGATACACCTTCTCCCTTTGACAGTTAGTCTTCCTTGCATAAACAAAGAGATCGCCCGGGGATACAACCGATGTTCTACCTGGTGAATGCGCTGATGCAGCGTCTCTTCATGATCGGTTTCCAGCACCGGCACCGCTTCCTGCAAAATGATCGGACCTGTATCCAATCCTTCATCGACAAAATGCACGGTGCACCCGCTCACCTTAACCCCATAATCCAAGGCCTGTTTTACACCGTCCAGGCCGGGAAAAGCAGGTAGCAGGGAAGGATGGATATTCATGATTTGCCCGGGGTAGCGCCGTACGAAAACAGGTGAGAGAAGCCGCATAAAACCGGCCAGGGCAATGAGCTCAATCGCTCGTTCTTCCAGGAGGGTACAGATAGATTGATCATAATCTTCTCGACAGGAAAAATCTCGGGGATTGAGGTAGATGGCCTCGATACCGTGATTGCGAGCCCGCTGCAGGGCAAAGGCTTCGCTCCTGTCACTGATCACTGTTTTCACTGTCCCGCCCAGCACGCCCTTTTCCGCAGCATGGATCATGGCCTGCAGGTTGCTTCCACTGCCGGACACCAGTACCGCCAGGTTCATCAAAGCTCCTCCCTTCTATTGAAATGCAACGTGCGGAGAATCAACATCCGCGGACTCGACCCTGCCCACCTCATGGGCCTCCATCTTAAGCCCTCTTAGCTGCTCCTGGACGGCCCCCAGGTCACCTTGGGAAACCACCAGGATCAATCCAATACCCATGTTAAAGGTGCGAAGCATTTCTTCTTCAGCGATCCGGCCTGCGCGCTGCACCAGGCCAAAAATGGGTGATATCTCCCACGACTTCTTTGCCATGACGGCTCGGGTTCCCCGGGGTAGGATGCGGGGTAGATTGTTGGTGATACCCCCACCCGTTATATGTGCGATCCCTTTCAGTTCAAACGTCTCCAGCAGCGACAGCACATAGGGTACGTAAATACGCGTCGGCCGGAGCAGTTCTTCTCCCAGGGTACAACCCAGTTCTGGTACGTGATCCTCCAACCGCAAACCCGCGTGCTCCAGGAGAACCTTGCGAACCAGGGAAAAGCCGTTGCTGTGTAAGCCGGAGGAAACCAGCCCTAACAACTTGTCACCGGGTTTCACCTTTTCGCCGGAGATGATCCTGTTTTTCTCCACGATACCCACAGAGAAACCGGCGAGATCGTATTCACCCTGGGGGTAAAAACCCGGCATTTCAGCGGTTTCTCCCCCCAACAGGGCACAACCGGCCTGCCGGCATCCCTCCACGACACCGGATATAATTTCTTTCACCACCTGGCTGTCCAGCCGACCCGTAGCCAGGTAATCCAGGAAAAAAAGAGGTTCAGCCCCCTGGACGACCAGGTCATTCACACACATGGCCACCGCATCAATACCGATGGTATCATGCTTGCCCATGGCAAAAGCGATTTTCAGTTTTGTGCC
>PWWY01000051.1 GCA_003561325.1 Syntrophomonadaceae bacterium
CGACGGGGATCGAATTCATGGACCGCCTCTCCCTGGAAACTTCCTGCGAATTTCTGGGAGAAAAGAAAGAAAAATATAAGAATGCCGGCGCGTTTTTAATTATCGAGCTTGACGGCAACGACATGGAGAGTGTGCGAAACCAATGCCTGGATATCGGGGACCTCTGTCTGGATCACGGCGCGATCGATGCTTTTGTTGCCGAAGGACCTGCGGACCAGGAGAAAATCTGGAAGGTGAGGCGTCACGTGGCCGAGGCGTTCAAGGCGATCAGTCCGGTGCAGAGCTTAGAGGATATCGTGGTGCCGATCAGCCGCATTCCCGCATTAATCCCTGAACTCCAGCGTATCTCCGAAACATTTGGTGTAATCATTCCCTGTTACGGTCATGCAGGAGACGGTAATCTTCATGCGACCATCGTAAAACGACCGGAAGATACCATGGAACACTGGAAGGAATTGCTTCCCCGGGTCCTGGAAGAGCTTTATAAGACGACTCGCCGACTTGGGGGGACGATCAGTGGGGAACATGGCATAGGGCATAAGAGAAAACCTTACCTGCCCCTGGTTTTGGACGCCGCAGAAATTGAAGCGATGAAAAGCATCAAGCGCGCGCTTGATCCGCAAAATGTTTTAAACCCCGGGAAAATTTTCGATATGGACTAGACCCTAAGAGAACCGAAAATACAGGATTTTCTAGCTCACGGGAGGGAATCATCATGATCTTCAAGTTTCCACTGGGAAATATCGCTGTTGCCGTAGAGTATCCTGATCAAGCAGTGATAAAAATACTCGAGGGGAAAAAATATTCCGTTCCGGGGTCGGAGTCGAACCTGGTAGAAAAGGCCCTGTCGTCTCCCATTGATTCGGCCCCCCTCTCGGAAATCGTGCAGCCAGGCGAAACAGCCTGTATCGTGGTCGGTGACATGACCCGTCTTTGGGTGAGGCACCAGGTCCTGCTCCCCGCGATCTTAGCAGAGCTCAACCGGGGGGGCATCGCCGATTCTCACATTACGATTTTGTCCGCGACGGGGGATCACCGGGAACAAACACCGGAAGAGCATAAACTCCTGGTCGGCGAAGACGTCTACCAGCGGATCCGTGTTTTTGACCACAAGGCCCGGGAAGCGAGCGAGATGGCCTACCTGGGGGAGACAACATACGGCACTCCCGTCTCGATTAACCGCAGGGTCGTGGAAGCAGACCGGGTGATCCTCACCGGGGGGATCGTCTATCACTTCCTGGCCGGGTGGGGAGGCGGCAAAAAGGCCTTGCTTCCTGGAGTTGCGGCGTACGAAACGATCATGAAGAATCACTCCCTGGCCTTTTTGCCGGGGGAAGGGCAGGGGATTAACCCGGAGGTCTGCGCGGGTAAGCTGGTTGGAAACCCCTGCAGTGACGATATGGTCCAGGGAGCCAGCATGGTGGGTCCTGATTTCCTGGTAAACTCGATCATCAACGAAGAAACACACCAGGTTTCCAAGGTCGTGGCTGGAAATTACTTGACGGCCTATGAAGCCGGCTGTCGCTTCGTGGACGAACACTGCGGCGTGGCCATAGAGGAACAAGCCGAAGTCGTCTTTGTTTCCTGTGGCGGCTATCCCAAGGATATCAATTTTTACCAGACCTATAAAACCATTTACAACGCCCATTTTTCCCTGAAAAAGGGAGGAATAATGCTTCTCCTGAGCGAAAGCCGGGAGGGTGTGGGCAGTGATGATTTTGCCCAGGTTTTCTCGAAGTATTCCGACAATACGGCCCGCGAGTCCGCTCTCAGGGAAAACTTTACCATTGGGGGTTACATGGGTTACCACACCGCGGTGATCGCAGAGCATTATGACGTGCTGGTTTTAGGCAGCCTCCCCGGGGAGCAGGTAAGAAGTATGGGGATGATCCCCATAGAATCCTTGGAACAGGGTTTCCAATTCATCATGGAGAAACATGGTGTTTTGCCGCCGGCGTATTTCATGCCCCGCGGTGGAGGGACCCTTCCCTATTTCGCCCGGTAGGAGGAGGTCAGATGTCTCCAGGTTTTTTGGCACTGCTGGCGTCCACGCCGATGGTTTTAACCATCTTCCTGATGGCCGGCTTGATGTGGTCGGCGAAGAGGGCCATGCCGGTTACCTGGGCAACGGCAGCGCTGCTGTCCTGGGGGATCTGGAAGGTGGAGGTTTCTCGCATCGCTGCAGCCACGATAGAAGGTACGCTGGGCGCTTTAAATATATTGATCATTGTTTTCGGGGCCATTCTTTTACTCAACACGCTGAAAAACAGCGGTGCCATGGCCGTGATCAGCAGGGGTTTTTACGGCATTAGCCCGGACCGGCGCGTTCAGGCTGTGATCATCGGGTGGATGTTCGTTTCTTTTATTGAGGGGGCGGCAGGCTTTGGATCCCCCGCCGCCCTTGCTGCACCCCTGCTGATGGGCCTCGGCTTCCCACCCCTGGCGTCAGCCATGATTGCCCTCATTTTTAACAGCACCTCGGTGACCTTTGGTGCCGTAGGAACCCCTATGATTGTCGGTGTGCAAAACGCGGTGGACGGCTTGCTCCCCTCTGGGATGGAGATGTCCGGGTTCCTGTTCCAGGTGGGAATCTGTGCCGCCGCGGTTCATGTGCTGGTCGGGTCTTTCTTGCCGCTACTGGCGATCACGATTATGACTTATTTGTTCGGGCGTAACCGCTCCTGGAGAGAAGGGCTGGAAGCAGCTCCGTTTCTCCTTTTAAGCGGCCTGGCATTTACCGTGCCCAGCTTTATGATCGCCTGGTTTTTCGGGCCGGAGCTTCCTTCCGTGATCGGAGCGCTTCTCGGGATGCCCGTGGTCATCTGGGCGGCCAAAACAGGCTTTCTTACGCCCCGGACCACCTGGGATTTTCCAGACCCTGACGGGAAGGATTGGCGGATTGGCTGGGGGAGCCCGGTTCGCTGGGAAGACATGGCAGCACCGACCCGTTCCATGTCTCTCTTGAAGGCCTGGCTTCCTTATCTCCTGATTGCCCTCATCCTGGTTGTGACCCGCCTGCCGGTGTTCGGGCTCAAGGAACTGCTGCGGTCTTGGGCCATTAGCTGGCAGCCGATTTTGGGTCACGCGGGCGTATCCTATACCCTGGAACCCCTCTATATCCCGGGGATTATGCCCTTCATCCTGGTGGCCATCCTCACGGTATTCCTCCATAAGATGGACTTCAAGCAGGCCCGGAAAGCCTGGTCCACGACCGTTTTGCAGCTGATCCCGGCGGCCGTGGCCCTGGTGTTTGCCGTGGGGATGGTGCGTATCCTGGTGCAGTCCGGTGTAAATCACAGCGGATTGGACAGCATGCTCTTGACCCTGTCTGCTTTTACCGCGCAGCTGGTCCAGGGCGCATGGCCCTTTCTCTCACCTTTCATTGGGGTGCTGGGTTCATTTATTTCTGGTTCTGCCACCGTATCCAATTTACTTTTTGGGGGTTTCCAATACAGCGTGGCGGATAACCTGGGACTGTCCCGCACCATTGTGTTGGGCCTGCAAGCGGTGGGGGCCGCTGTGGGGAACATGATCGCTGTCCATAACGTGGTTGCGGCATCGGCCGTTACCGGCATCCTGGGTCAAGAAGGAAAAATCATCCGCAGCAATATTCTCCCTGCCCTGCTCTATGCTTCTGGGGCCGGGCTTCTGGGGTTGGCTGCCGTGTATCTCTTGGACCTGGGATTATTTTAAGCGGCGGCATGCAGGTGGGACCGGGGGAAAGGCCTGGTATGACTCGCCGTATTATGTAGGAAGTGATTCACGCCACGGGGTTGCTCTCGAGGTTCTGGATGAACTCCTAGGCAAGAAGAAAGGTGCTTGTTTAGTCGGGCTTGGAGGCCAGGGATTTATGATCGATCACCAGGGCTACAGCCCGGGTGATCAGCAGGGCCGCAATAAAGCGGACGACCAGCAAAACACCCAGGTTTGCCCCCAGGGCGGTTAGGAGAAGATTGTCTTCAATGATGCTGTGGTTCACCGCCAGAAAGATCCCCAGCAGAAACAGGTCCCGCTTACTCAGCAGGCCTTCCCTGGCGTATTCGATAATCACCGCGGCCCCGTAAAA
>PWWY01000176.1 GCA_003561325.1 Syntrophomonadaceae bacterium
ATTTAATGTCATTAAAAGAATACTTCGAGGAGACAAAAGGGGTCGGCATTCTTTCCACGGCCGATGAAAAAGGAAATGTAGACGCCGCGATTTACGCTACGCCTCACGTGCTGGATGACGGCAATGTAGCCTTCATCATGCGCGAGCGGTTAACGCATTACAATGTTACCAAGAATCCCAAGGCCTGTTATCTATTCATGGAAAACTCCCCGGGCTATCAAGGAAAGCGTTTATACTTAACCATGATCCACGAAGAAAAAAACACCGAGCAGTTGATGCAGTTGCGCCGCCGGCACCAGTATGTTGGCCCCCAGGAAAACCTCTATCTGGTCACCTTCTCCGTGGACGAAGTTCTTCCTTTATTGTGTAAAGAAGACCTTTGCTAGCAGGAGGCTTTTACTGCTTTTCCGGGCGGATGGAAAACGCCAGGCGCCAATCGGGATGGGTTTCATCGTTAATCATAAGTGTCCAAACATACCGGCCGCCCGGCTTGAGCGGCAGCGGGCCAAAATTGATCGCATACACGACGTCTATCGGCGTGCCCGGGATATGATGATGCGGCCTTCCCACCGTAAATTCCCCGGGAATTTCCAGGTTTTTTTCTCCGGTGCCGGAAGAGGCCTTTACCGGATTCCCATCAGCATCCAGGAGAATGAGTTTAAATGCGTGAGCCTTGTTTGCCTCGTCCCAGGGCACTTCAATTTTAAAGGCTACGGCCATGGGCGGGATCTTTGGGCCCACCACCGACCAACCCCCTCCCAGGATATAGAGCTTGCCTTTGACGGCCTGGGCAGAGTCCGCCAGTATCAAGGTAACTTTCATCCCTACACATCCCCTTCCTTCAGTTAACTGCCGCTAGTTCCAGGTTTATCTCGCTGATTCTTTGCGTGCCTTGCGGCTTTCCTCGAGCACATCTTCCCTTCATGAAGATTTCATGAGGTTAAGTCCACTTTTCTCTGGGCTGCCCATTGCCGAGATATATTCTCTCTTGCAAGTATTGCAAGAGTGACCCTCACTCATCACGGACTCATTGCGGAACAACCCTGTTATCCCATATATTTTTGGCCGATAGTCTTTTCTCCTGCTTAAAGAACGGAAATTTTACTGAGTGGCATAGGTGTTCCGCTGCCCTTGCCCCGCTCCCCTCGTGGGACGGCCGCCTTATGAAAGTGGGACAGGTACCCCGTCCCCTACTCCTACTATTGCTTTAATTTTTTGTGGGTCACGACCTCTTCCGCCAGTACTTTGACGTTTGCGGGGGGCGGCTGGTAATCTTCTCGCTTGACCATTTGCAGCGCGTCGTCGGGACAAGTGGTCACGCAGAGACCGCAACCGATGCACCTCTTGTGATCGATGCGGGCCTTGTCGGAAACCATTTCGATGGCCTTCACGGGGCAGCGCTCCTCTGCACAAATACCGCAACCGGTGCACTTTTCATCGTCGGTCTGGGCCCTGTAGCTGGAGGTAGCGATCCCCTGGTCATACCCGTGTTCTGTCAACAATTTCATAAAATGGCAGCAGCAGGGACAGCAGTTACATAAAAAGAGCAGGTTCTGCATGTTATTACTGCCGGCATGTACTAAGCCCGCATCTTCTGCCTCGTCCAGGATCTTGTTCGCTTGCTGCAGGCTAATTTCCCGGGCCATCTCTCTTTCGATCAAAAACCGCGCGGCCCCGTCAAAGGATAGACAAACCTGCAGGGGTTTTTCGCAGTTCTGCCCCACAATGCGGAAGGGGCATTTAGCCAGGGCAATGCTCTGCGCCTTCCCCATCATTTCCGAGGCTTTTTCATAGGGGAGAATTTCCACCTCTTCTTCTCCTTCTTCCAGGGCCTGCTCTGAGGGGAAAACCCGTAACCACGGAGGCTTTGCTGCTGCCAGTTCCGCGGCCATGTATTTCATGTAATAGGCATGCCAGAGCTCCGCCAGCCTTTTCCCCTTGGCTTCGTCCATCCCCTTCATTACGGGATACTCGAATAAGCCGGGATAGTTGGGAAGCAGCGCGTAAGCGTATTCTCCCTCCACCTTCTTGGCGAGGAGGGAGCCCCGGTTCGCCATGGCTTCCAGCTTTTCCAGGGCTTCTTCAGCAGAAACGCCCGCCTGGGCCGCGATGTCTCCCAGTTTTTTCAGTTGAAAATCCAGGTGCAGCGCAAGCTCCACTTCATCCTCCAGGAAGAGCAGCTTGAGGATCTCCAAAAACTCTTCACTTTCCGGCGCGCCCACGGGGGGTTGATCGAGCTTTTTTTGCAGCCGCTCGTAATGGTGCATAACTTTCATCCTCCCTATTTAAAAAACCTCTTGATTCTCTGCGTTAAAGGAACCTTAATCCTCACTTCCAGGTAAAGATCCCCGGCTTCGCCTCCCCCTTTGCCGTCGGCGCCCAGGCCTTTCAAGCGAATGCTTTGTCCCTCTTTGATCTGCTGCGGCACGCGCACGATGATCTTCCCCGGTCTTCCCCACTTCTTGAGCGAGTATGCAATTTTCCCGCCCGTTTTGGCTTGCTCCGGCGTCAGCGCGACGGTATCGTAAAGATCTCTGCCCCTTTCCGGAACCGTGACGCCAAAAGCCTTTCCCAGCCTGCGCATCAAGAATTTGCCCAACAGTCCTGAAAAAGGACCCTGGGGAAGAAATGGCCCTTGCTTTTGCTCCTGAAATCTTCTGCCCTGCCCCGCATCCTGCTCTCCCGGCGGCCTGGAACCCTGAAAGATGAATACCTTGCCGAAAGTCCCCGGCCTGCGGAAGGTAAAGGATTTGTAGCGGGACCCGTAAAATTCCTTAAAAAGTTCGTCAAAGTTGCGGAAACCGAAGGCCCTGGACATTTCCTCGAAGATCTGGTTAATATCCGACCCCCGGAAAATGTCTTCTTCTGAATATCGTTCCCTGTATCGCTGCGAGGCAAAGGAGCCAAAATCGTGGCGATAGGTGTCATATTCCTTTCTTTTTTCCTGGTCAGATAGGACGGCATAGGCTTCGTTGATGGCTTTCATCTTGTCGAGCGCCTCGGGATCTTCCCGGTTCCTGTCCGGATGGTACTGCAAGGCCAGCTTGCGATAAGCGGCCCTGATCTGTTCCTGGCCGGCGTCTTGACTGACGCCCAAAACCTGGTAATAATCCTTGATCATGGTCGCTTCAGCCACTCCTTTGTTTTCGGCCCTGGCGGCTATTTCCGGGTCGACCGATCCGAACCATTTTGCATGATTGTAATTGTTGCCGGATGGCGCTGGAGACAAATGCGCACAAGAATAATTGCCCCAAAAATGATCCTGTTCATCGAAGCACACATATATCTTTACAATATAATTATACCCCACTACCGGGCAGGATCAATTCAGAATTTTATGTCCCAACCCATGATGCCTTTAGTGTAAAAATTAAAAACCAAAGGGATGATCGGAAAATGATTTTTTCCTCCCTCTAATCGCTTCGCTGTTTACACCTGGTCCATCAACCGCTCCAGGAATTGCGGCAGCATCATCACCTCCACCACTTTTTCCTTGCCGAGATGTTTTAAGGCCTGTTCGTAGCAACCGGTACAGATATGCAGCTGCAGGTCCGTGCGGGTCTCCTGGATCAGCTGCTCAATTCCCGCTTGCCTGTAACAGCACTGCTCCGCCACGATGCGGTTCACCTTCAAACCTTCAATTTTTCCCAGGATCCGGTCCGTGGACCGCAAATCCATTTCCACCGGGGCGAACCTGCGGTGCAGCTTGTAGCAGCCCGGGTAATAATCGATCTCCCGTGCAAGGCTGAACTCCCCCATGACCCGCTGCAGCAGCGCGGGATAAAACTCAATCTCTTCCTCCGGGTAGAGGTACTTGTACAGGGGATAGCAGGGCGAGCAGAAGATCGCCAGGCGTTTCGCCCCCAGTTTTTTGGCCTGCTCGATATTTTTACCGATAAATTCCTTGGAGTAAACCCGGCATGCTTCCAGGGCTGCTTCATCCCTCGCCTTGATCGCCGGGCGGTAGAG
>PWWY01000227.1 GCA_003561325.1 Syntrophomonadaceae bacterium
GCAGTGGAGCCATCGAACTCCTTGCCGAGCAGGGAACCCCTTCCCGGCCGGAAAACTTTCAAAAAGTATGCAGCCAGGATTTTGAGGTATATTTTCCGCTAGCTTTATACCAGCGGCTCGCAGCGCCTTACCTGATTCTGCAGAATTACGGGTTGTTCAAAAGCTTGCGGGTTGTCGATACGGCCTGGTAGCTTTTCTAAACAGCACGATCCGGTTCGTATTGGTCCCCGCGCGATTGTTGTTAATGCCCCAGATGTTCGAGGTCTTGGTGAAATCCTGCTGGTTAATGAGCACCCCTTCGCAGGTAAACCCGGCCCGCAGGCCCAGGGGGATCACTTGTTCTTCCAGGCGCACGGTGCCGCTGCGGACCTCTCCCACTTCAAAAGCCACCCAGCCCCCCGTGCGGGTAACCCGAAACAGCTCGCTGAATCCCCCCGCCATCACTACCGTCCAATCCTCCAGCTTTCGCGTCACGGTTAATTTTTGTTCGATTTCCCGGACATCCACGGCGTTGAACCAGCAGCGCAACCAGTTGTCCTGGCTGTACTGGACCACGTCCAAAAAGGGCGGAGACGTAACGGTGAGCTGAACGGTGTCTTCGGCAATTTCAGGTGTGTCCCGGGCATCCTTCTCCAGGAAGAGGGCCGAAGTGCCCGCCCGGCGCAGGTTGTGGCTCATCTCCGGGGTCATGTTCTTCAGCAGGGCTTTCGACTTGCGCAGGATGAGGCTGCGGGTATCCCGATACTCCGGTTCCTGCCGGCGGTTTCGGTTTATTTTCTTCTGCCGCTCTGCAGAAGCAGCCTGATTGGGCGGCAGGGTGTATACAGAGAAAAAACCCCGGGAATGCCCCGTCAGTCGGTTCGTTGCCACCATGCGGATCCAGCGGTCCCAAGTATCTTCAAGGCACCTCTCGTGCCGCTGCCGCAGGTAATCCTGCAGGGAAACAATTTCACCCAGGGTTTCCCGGTGGAAAAACATGGAGAGGTCGATCTCGGCCGAACGTGTTTTGTCCATGGGGATCGCGAGCAAGCGTTGATGAATTCCTTCCAAATCCGGAATACTTAAGCGCGGACGGCATAGAATCTCGCTCAAGGGGTTTACATCATTGGAAATCACGTTCCGCCCCAGCAGAGCTGCCTCCAGTACCGTGGTACCTCGACCACTGAAGGGATCATAAACGGTGTCTCCTTGCTCCGTTAAAAGCTCAATAAAAAACCGGGGCAGCTGGGGTTTAAAACATGCCCGGTACGAGATCTCGTGGAGGGAAGCAGCCTGCCTCTGGCGAGAGGTCCAAAACTCATTGATATACACGGGCAGCGGTCCCCCGGGCCCGGTCAGTGTAGTGAAACGCGTCATGGGCCTGGAAGGCACTATTTTAAGCTGCACGCCAGAAGGATCGTTTTCAAAAAAAGTGTATTCGCGTAAATAACGATGCAGGTCCAGGTTATTTTTCACGCTAACCTTACCCCTCCTCATCAACCTCCAGGGTTAAATTAGATACGGGGGGTGTGTTTCCCTGCTCAAAATCAGCGCCTTGTGACGAATAAAATATGAGCAGGGGTTTGGAGCAAGATAATCGCACTTGCAAAGGAAAAGAGAGGTCGCCTTCGCGTCCGTATACTTTTCATTTGTTCTACGGTATAATGTGTGAAAATCTCTCTTGCCCGGAGGGTCCATGGAAAAAACCGACATTGTGATCATCGGAGCGGGGGTGATCGGCCTGGCCGTTGCCCTGCAAACCGTGGAAAATCACCCGCAGAAAACCATTATCCTGCTGGAACAGCATGAAACCTTCGGCCAGGAAACGTCCAGCCGAAACAGCGAAGTTATCCATGCCGGGATTTATTACCCCCGGGGAAGTCTCAAAGCCCGGCTCTGCGTGGAAGGGAAAAACCTCCTGTACGATTTTTGCCGGCGCTGGGATGTCCCCTGCCAGAAGACGGGCAAACTGATCATTGCCCGTGAACTCTCAGAGATTGCCGTTTTGGAGGATCTGATGGAGCAGGGGGCGAAAAACGGGGTTGATGACCTGGTCTATCTTGAAAAAGCACAGGTCCGCCGCCTGGAACCTCATATCTACACCGAAGGCGCCATTTTGTCGCCATCCACGGGGGTCATTCACTCTCACCGCCTGATGTCCCAGCTGGATTTCCAGGCACGTCAGAGCGGTGTCCTCATGGGGTACCGGCACCGGGTCACCGCTGTGGAGCGGATCAGGGCAGGTTACCGTGTAGATTTGCTGGATCCAGAAAACCGACGGGAAACCCTCACCTGCCAGTGGCTGATCAACGCGGCGGGGCTCCATGCCGACCGGATCGCTGCCATGCTGGGCATTGATCTGGACCGTTATGGCTACCGCATTACGCCCTGCAAGGGGGAGTACTTCAGTATCGATTACGCCAAGTCGAACCTGGTTTCCCGCCTGGTCTACCCTCCACCACTGCAGGGTTTAACAGGCCTGGGGATCCACCTGACCCGTTCCCTGGACGGCCGCCTGCGGCTGGGTCCCAATTCATTTTTTGTCGATGAACTTGATTACAGGGTTGACCCGGATCATGCCGGGGAGTTTTACGAAGCGGCCCGCACTTTTTTGCCTTTTTTGGAGCTGACGGATTTGCAACCGGAAATGGCCGGTATTCGTCCCAAGCTGCAGGGTTCTGAAAAAGCCTTTCGCGACTTTATCATCCAACATGAAAAGGCTCGCGGCCTGGAGGGGGCCGTGAGCCTGGTGGGGATTGAATCTCCCGGTTTAACCTGTTGTCTGAGTATTGGACGGATGGTGGCGGATTTGATCTATTGCTAAAGTGGTGGAACAGGTCCGGGAAAACCATTCATATGATCCGCCCTGCGTAGTCTTCTGGAACCTGGACGACGGTAACCCGGCTTTCCTGGACTGGATCAACGAAGAAACAAAGGGGTAGAAAGCCGGGCGCATCGCCGCGGGGGTAGAGCCGCACGGTTACGACCAGTATTCATTTTCATAACGATACCTCTTGCTGGCTCGCTGGAGATAGTCCCAGTTCCGTTCCAGGTTCTCCTGGATCATCATCACATGCCCCGGCTCCAGGCTTGAAAACCGGCCTTGCAGCCGCAGATAGTCTTCCACGGGGATATATTTCTCGGGCAGGTAGTTGAGCAAGACTTCCCTGCCGCCAATCACTTCCATGAGCGGAAATAGCCGGGTTTCCACGGCAAGGCGGGAGAGTTCAATGGACTTGTGACTTTCGCTGCCCCAACCGGGCGGGCAAGGACTGAAAATATGAAAGAAGCGAAATCCCCGGATTTCCATGGCTTTTTTTATCTTGGCCACCAGGTCCGAGGGATAAGCGATCGTCGCCGTCGCAATATAGGGAACATGGTGGGCGGCCATAATATGAACAATATCTTTTTTCGGGTTTTTGTTGACCAGGGGCGCGGGTGTTGTTGTCGAATAGGAGGCGTAGGGGGTCGCTGAACTGCGCTGCATGCCGGTATTCATGTATGCTTCGTTATCATAACAGATAAAAATAATATCTTCGTTGCGCTCGGCTGCCCCGGAAAGTCCCTGCAAGCCGATATCAAAGGTGCCCCCATCTCCGGCCAACAGCACAACCCGGGTTTCTGGAGAACCCAGGCGCTGGAGACCTTTTTTCAACCCGCTGGCTACCGCTGCACCTGAGGGGAAGGGGCAGTGCACCACCGAAATATCCAGGGCCCGCAGGGGCCCGGCTCCCGCGATCACGCTCCAGCAAGAAGCGGTAATCACCAGCACCGTATCCTCGCCCAGGGTACGGGCAATATGGCGCACCGTAAGCACGGCCGCACAGCCCGGGCAGGCGGAGTGCCCGCTAAAGAGCTTTTCATCCAGTTCGAGCTGGCTCAAGATGGTTTTTTTCACAGCAGATCACCTCCCCAGAGGGGTTCTTTTTGTTCTCCCGGCGATACCTGCTCGAAGTACGC
>PWWY01000064.1 GCA_003561325.1 Syntrophomonadaceae bacterium
AGTAATCCGCTCGGGGTTCAAAGGTCCAGTGCAAAGTAGGGGTCAAGTCTTCAATTAAATTGCCGGGTGCGCCATCAGCACCAGGATAGAGAGCTTTGGTTACACCCGGCGGCGAACTAGCCTCTGATATTGCGTTGGATGCGAACAGGGCAAGCAGGATAAATAAGAATACAACCGCTGCTAATTTAGTTCTTGGCTTCAAAAGCATCTCACCACCTTGTTTATCATTTAACCTGATTTAGTGAACTTGAGAGTTCTTACTGCTAATAACCTTATATATTAGGAATAACATTGCCTTATGGTGGCCAATCAGCGTGTAATAGTAATGGTCCTGGTATCCCCGTCCCAGCCTACTTCATCACCAAGGGCTTCACCGACGAAGCGTAATGGGATGTAAGTCCGACCCTCAATAATCCGGGCGGGCACATCGATGGTCACCCTTTGCTGGTTCACGGTGGGATGGATGCTGTCTATGGGGATGCGGACCTCAATGCCGCCTCTGACTCCGATGGCAGTGCGAGTGTCAGGATCCCAATTCACGTCGGCTCCCATGGCTTCAAAGAAGGCCCGCATGGGCACCAGGGTACGGCCCTCCTGGATGACGATGGGGTCATTGAATTCCTGGCGGGTTCCCTCAATGTATATTTTGATCTCAGCCATGGGTGAGGTTACTCTGCCCAGGTTGATCTGGCTCTGCACAGGTACGGTTCTGCTTGTAGTGGTACCGTCGCCTAGTTGGCCAGATACGTTATAGCCCCAAGCCCAGACTGTGCCGTCAGACTTGATAGCCAAGGATCTAGCCGCCCCTGCGCTTACCATCTGCATATCTGAAAGACCTTTGAGCTGCACAGGACTAAGCCTGTCAATTTTCGTACCGTCACCCAACCAGCCGTTCCAGTTAGTTCCCCAGGTCCAAACGGTGCCGTCAGACTTCAAGGCTAGGGAATGATACCCTAAAGAATCGCCTCCCCAACTAAAACTATTGGCACTTATCGCTTGTACATCCGTAAGACCTTTGATCTGCACTGGCCTATCCCTAGTAATCCTGGTGCCATCACCTATTTGACCAAACCGGTTAGCCCCCCAGGCCCAGACGGTGCCGTCTCCCTTTAAAGCTAATGAATGACTCTCTCCGGCGCTGACCGCAACCACGCCCATGAGCCCGCTGACTTGGATCGGCATATCAATCCTTAACCATTTACCTTCAAACAGCATACTACCAAAGCCCCAGACCCAGACAGTGCCGTCTTCCCGCACGGCCAGGGAATGTTTCCAACCGATGCTGACCGCTTTTATGCCTGTCAGGCCACTTACCTGTAAAGGTTTAGCAGTATACCTAATACCATATCTGTCGTCAGTTGCTAATTGGCTGCTTTCAACACCCATAGGAGACTGACCCCAGGCCCAGACCGTACCATCTTGTCTAAGAGCAAGGGAAAAATAGCTACCTGCACTAATTGCCTGCACACCTGCTAAACTACTAACTCGCACCGGTATATGCCTGTTTTTAGTTGTGCCGTCGCCTAACTGACCGTACTCGTTACTACCCCAAGCCCAGACTGTACCGTCTTGCTTTAGGGCAAGGGAATTTGTATTCCCAGCACTGACCGCAACCACGTTCGTAAGGCCGCTAACCTGGACAGGAGTGAGCCTTTTTGTGGTGGTGCCATCACCTAACTGACCGCAATGGTTACTGCCCCAAGCCCAGACTGTACCGTCACTCTTCAGGGCCAAGGAATGATCCCAACCGGCACTAACCATTGGTGTCGTAACAAACCCCTGGGCTTCAACTTTAACCACTGGGATAATTACATGCAGTAACAACATTGTCATCACGAGAATTAGTGATATCGCAGGTTTTACAATACGCCGATCGGTATGTTTAACTCTATGTAACGACTTAGACAAGGACTTCTGATTATCCGACATTATTATCATCCTCTCCATTAGATTAGTCTGGGGAAATCTTGAGTAGTTGCCAACCAATCCTTAATACTTATTACTGATATACCTTGAACAACTCCTTGGTCTGCTAATCATCCCGAGGCAATATACCCTTTCGATAATAGTTTAGATAAGGTTAAAAGAACTCCTACTTAGATATATGGTGGGCATAAGGGTGTAAAATTTAATTGAAAACCTCTTTACCCGACTGAAACTCAGCAGAGAAGACTATAAATATCGTTTTTTATTATCACTGTAATTTTATGTCATATCTGCAGGTACAACCATATATTTTTCACTATGCCGTTCTCAAATGTTAAATGTAAACCGGACAATGGATATTGGCCTAACTTTACTGCCACTGGTTCTTTATTGACATCATAATATACAGTGGCGTGACCAGTTTTAAATGGATAATAAGCAGACATTATTTCACCATAAAGTAATCTTCTAAAGTATATATTTTTCTGAGTTGCATGTGAAGAAGATGTCGAAGTTATGGGGTTGCCTTCATCTAGAAATCTACTAGTTACTGATTCAAAAGATTCACCGATTTGTATGTTTCGCGGACCGTGCAAGTTTTGGCTTTCTGAGTATATACTTACAATGAAATACTCATCATACATACCTTCTTTGCCGACGGGAGCTTCGCATCTTATCTCTATTTGAAGATACTTTAAGATTAACCAGTCATAGAAAAAGTCCTCACAATATTCATGGGTAATGTTTATTGGTTCACCTAAGATCTCGATGATTTCCCTCTTAGTTGCCCCAAGGGCAATCTTTTGATTACCAGTGGTAAAGTAGCTATCGGTTCCGCAATGGTAGCGAAGGTTAGTAATAATATTTACCTGACGGTGCTTTCCGTCCCAGCTCACTTCATCACCCAGAGCTTCGCCCACAAAACGAAGGGGGATGTAAGTGCGACCGTTAATAATCTGCGCTGGCACATCTATGTTCAATGTCTGTCCGTTTACTGTAGGTTGTTTACTACCTATGGGGATACGCACTTCGATACCACGCCGATTTCCTATCGCAATACGAGTATCCGCTTCCCAAGCAACATCTGCACCTAAAGCCTCAAAGAATGCACGCATAGGCACTAAGGTGCGGCCGGCCTGGATAACTGGGGGATCGTCAAGCCTTAAAGTCGCGTTGTTAATATTAACTATTATATCCTGTCCAGGAGTATATGAACCCGCAGCCACAAGTCCGCTAGCGAATATTCCAACTAACATAACTATTATCGCTAATATCAACGCCCAAAGTTTTCTCTTCATTCTCATTGTTTTCCATTCTCTCCCTGTTGATTTTTAATTGCCATATAGGGCAGTTTTTCTAGGTGATTGTTGCTAAAATAATAAACCCTTTCATCAGTCAATCCTATGATCACTTTAACAATAGAGTGCCTAGTTTGGAGCATTGAACTAAATAACAGATATTTAATCAAAACCCCCATTTTACTTGCTTTTACATAACTCCAACATTCCAAGTCAGAGCGACTAAAACACGTTATACATTGATTGGTCTATTGATTTATTTCGTTCCCAGTTTTGCCTCCATCAAACGAGGTATATGTACCTCCATAAGTGTATCTCACATCAATCTGCTCATTTCCATTAGAACCCCAAGCCCAAACTGTGTCGTCACTATTAAGAGCTAAGGAATGATAATCACCTGCACTAACTTTCAATATTTTCGAAAGACCCCTGATCTCTGCTAGATCTGCCCTATAATATGATCCTAAGGATAACCAAAATCATCGAAACTACCCTCTGTGCCGTCACCTAACTGTCCAACCACATTATCCCCCCAGGGCCAGACCGTGCCACCAGATTCCAACGCCTAAGAACGCTCTGAGCCAGCACTGACTACCTTTATTTCTTTAAGAATCCTCATGGTGATTCATTGTACTCAATTACTCACCCTTAAGCATAGTTTG
>PWWY01000056.1 GCA_003561325.1 Syntrophomonadaceae bacterium
ATGCTCTTTTTAAATTACCCCGACCCCGGCGATGCCGAGAGTCACCCCAACGTCCTCTTTATTCCCGGCAACCTGCTCATGCAGCAGCAGGAAGCCGCGGCGAGGCCGGAAGCGGCAGAGGAGCAAGGGGAAAACGACTCCCCCGCCCCGGCAGACCCGTCTGGACCGGAAGGAACGGGGGAGGTGCGACCGGCGGGCACCCGGGTCCAGTCCTATTACACGCCGACCCTGCTCTACGAACAGGGAGGCGCGGAGCTGCTGCTCAGCCAGCTGCGGCTCTTCCTGGGCACCGAGATCCACCACTTTGTGGCCGTGCACTACGCCGGCATCGCCGAACTGGTCGACGACCGGGGAGGCATTCCCTACCACGGTTACACCCTGCAGGGATCCGATTTTTTACAAGCCTTCCTGCACTCCGAGGAAGCGGAGACCCCTCCCCAGCGAGCGCTGCGCCGGGCGGGGACCCTCTACAACCTGGTGGAGTTTTTGGGCGAAAAGAGCGGCATCTTTGCCACGCCCCGCATGCTCCGCCGGGCTGCACCTTACGTGGAAACGGACCTGGCCTGGCGGGAGATGCCTTCGTTTTACCAGAAGTTCGGCCGGGTCTTTGCGCGAGAAAACATGGTTTTAAGCCTGCCCGGGGACTGGATGGATTACGGGGGTGTTCAGTACTTCCAGCCCGATCTGCCCTTGCTGGCCACGATGATGGCCAACCTGGGCTCGGATTTCATGATTCCCCGGGAAATGATCACCGTGGAAGTGCTCAACGGCAGCGGTGTCTCGGGTATTGCCGGGCGCACCGGCGCGTACCTGGAGGAAGCGGGGTTCCAGGTGGTGAAGGTGGATAACGCCGATCACCAGGACTATCCCCGCAGCCAGGTTATTTCCCGCATCGACGACATCGAAGCGGCCCGGGCCGTGGCCCTGCATATTCCCGGGGCAGAGTTTTTCAAGGAACCGGTACAGGATTATCCCGCCATGGTCACCGTGATCGTCGGGAAAAATTTTGATCTCTAACAGCAAGAGCTTACCCTGAAGAGGAGGCGATGTGATTGGCTTTAAGTTCCAGGGATTTTGCCTTCAAGGCGGTGTGTTTGCTCCACGAGAAGAAGGCCTCCGCCGTCAGCCTGTTAGAGGTCAGCAAAATCTCGCTTCTTGCTGATCATTTTATTATCTGCGAGGGGACCTCGAAGATACAAGCCCAGGCCCTCTGTGATCACCTGCTGGAGAACCTGGCCGAGGAAGGGCATGCCCTGCTGCGCCGGGAAGGTTACCAGGAGGCGCGGTGGATTTTGCTGGACTACGGCGACCTGGTCATTCATATTTTTCAGCCCGAGGAACGCGAATTCTACAACCTGGAGCGCCTCTGGGGCAAAGCGGAGCTGGTCAGCCTGGAGCGCTGATCTTTGAGCCGGCGGCGCTTCTCCCGACCCGCGTCTCCCTACTTGTGCATCGGGGGAACCTGTGTTAAAATAAACACTACGCTTCAATTAATCTGAATCTTGCGTATTTCCCGGATCTTTGTGAAATCCTGGAGCTGCGCAGGAAAGGGGAATCAGCCGTGTTTCAAAAGGAAGAATTTCTGTTTGCTGCCGATGATGTGCAGACAGCTGTCTATAAATTGGCGCATGCGGAAAGGGTTACCGTGCTCACCGGCGCGGGTATCTCCGTCGCCAGCGGTATTATGCCCTTTCGGGGGAAAGGCGGTCTCTGGGAGAAGTACGACCCGGAAGAAGCGGCCAACATCGAGAGTTTCACCCGGGATCCCCGGTCTTCCTGGGTGATGCTCAAGGAAATTTTGCAGGTGGTGGCCAAGGCCGAACCCAATGCCGGCCATTATTCCCTGGCGCGGCTGGAAGACATGGGGGTCGTTAACGCGATCATTACCCAGAACGTCGATGGGCTGCACCAGGAAGCAGGCAGTAAGAACGTGATCGAGTTTCACGGCAATACTCGCCGGGTGATCTGCATGGCCTGCCACGGCCAGTACGCCACCGCCTCTATTCGGCTCAAGGTGCTGCCGCCCTACTGCCCCATCTGTGGAGGCGTGCTCAAGCCCGACGTGGTTTTTTTCGGGGAGGCCATTCCCAAGGCCGCCCTGCTGCAGTCCCAGGTGGAAACGACGGAGTGCCAGGTGATGCTGGTCGTCGGCACGTCGGGGATGGTGGACCCCGCGGCCAGTTTGCCGGCCGTGGCCCGCACCAAGGGAGCGCTGGTGATCGAAGTAAATCCATCCCGTTCCCATCTTACGTCTACGGCTACGGACGTGTTCCTGGAGGGGCGCTCCGAGCTGGTTTTACCCATGCTGGTGGATGAAGTGGAGACTGTCCTGGGAAGGAGCAAGTCGTCATCTGACGTGCGTAATAAACACGCGGAATAACGGCCAGGAGGCCGGCAGGGCCTCCTGCGCTGCACATGGTTCCCGGGCCGGGCTTGTCTACCTATTGTTTCACCCTCAAAAGCTCGGTCTTCCTGTTTCTGATGCTTCCAGGAGGTGATGTTGCATGATCACAATTGAAGTTGTGCTTTTTGCTACCTTGCGCAAATACCATCCCGGCGGGGCCAACTCCGAGCCTTTCGACATGGAGATTTCCCCGGGTACCACCGTGGAGGATATTTTGAAAGAATTAAAGATCCCTCCCCGGGAGAGCAAGCAGGTGTTTGTCAACAGCATCCGCCAGGAGAAAGATTACAAGCCCCGGGAAGGGGACAGGGTCGCCATCTTCCCGCCGATCGCCGGAGGGTAATGATCCATGGATACACGCTTGAAAGCCATCCAAACCGAAGCGCAGGAGCGCACCGCGCCCAACGGGGAGCGCTACACCAGCCTTTCCCTTGCCGCCGTTCACAAGGGGGCCCGGGAGCAGTCCTGTTCCTGCAAGGACGTGGAGCTGACGGCACTGCAGCACGCGATTATCCCGGAACGCTACCAGCGCAGCCTGGGTACCACGGGGGGCGCTGACGGGCAGGTGCGGCTGCTGCAGTCCCGGGCAGCCGTGATTGGCCTGGGCGGCCTGGGCGGCCTGGTCGCCGAGCTGCTGGCCCGCATGGGCGTCGGGACCCTGGTGTTGGCTGACAGCGATAACTTCAACGTCAGCAACTTGAACAGGCAGGTCCTGGCCACGGAAGAAAACCTGGGGGAGAGCAAGGCAGGGGTCGCCGCCAAACGTCTGCAGCAGGTCAACGCCGCCGTAACAGTGGAGCCCTTCCAGGGATACGTGGACGCCGATAACGCCGTAGAGCTGCTGCGCGGCTGCCAGGTGGTGGTGGACTGTCTCGACAACCTGAAAAGCCGCTACCTGCTCCAGTCCACCTGCCGGGAACTGGACATCCCCCTGGTGCACGGGGCCATCGCCCAGTTCGTGGGGCAGGTTTCCACCATCTTCCCGGGGGATCCCGGGTTGGAGGCCATCTACGGGCCCCTGGAAGAGGGCAAGGATAAGGGCATCGAGGTGGAGCTGGGCAACCCTGCCGCCACCCCGGCCCTGGTGGCCGCCTGGCAGGTCCAGGAGGCGATCAAGATCTTACTGGATACAGGTACACCCCTGCGCAACCGCCTGCTCTTCCTCGACACGGAAGCCGGCACCTGCGATATTTTCCAACTCTAAATCTTGCAGAGTGGGTTAAGGGGACGGGGTACCTGTCCCATTTTTAAACACACGAAACGCGGTGCCTTGGGCAGACCGAAGCCACCGCTGCTTCAAGCCGCCCCGTGCTATCAGTAAACATTCACAGGCCGGCCCGCGGCAGGTCCGGCAGATCAGCAGCAGAGGAGGCATCTGATGACCTCGAAGAAGATCAAGCTCACTTCGCTTTCTTCCAGCGCCGGCTGAGCGGCGAAACTGGGGCCAGGGGACCTGGCCGGCATTATCCCGCAGC
>PWWY01000009.1 GCA_003561325.1 Syntrophomonadaceae bacterium
CCTTCAGGTACGCACTGCTCCTTTACATCCTCGACGGTCGTTTCCGCTTCGCCAGCGGGGAAGATGAGAAAGGCCCAGGGCACACGGCGCTGGCGTGGGGCCATTTTACGGCAATTCCGGGGGTTGTCAAGTGGCGGCGCAGCTCAGGGGCAAAGGGGATGGTGAGCTTTGGAGGGGAGCGATGCTTTGGGGGGTTGGTCTGTGTTTCTATTGGACGCAGATCCATCACAGACCTAGTCCCACACTGCTCGCAGTAAGCGTGTCCTGGATGCACCACACTACTGACTGGGCCAGCGGGTCACCATCGCCAGTCAGTGATTTGCCAGCACTAGCGGCAGATAGACCCTCGCCTTGACGGTCAGTGTGAAGGCCTGCGTACCATCCGGCGCGACGTTGTTCCTCGCTGTGAAGACGAGAGGATACACGCCAGCCGAACTGACAGTTGGTGTACCCGAAAGGACAGCCGTACCGTCACCGTTATCCGTGAAGGTCACACCACTTGGCAATACGCCGGTCAGTGCAATCGTCGGAGTCGGGACGCCCGTTGCCTCCACGATGAAAGTGTCTTCCTGGCCAGCGAAGAATGCTGTGTGGTCGGCGCTGACAAACTGCGGTGGCCCGCCCTGGGCGAATGTTGCACTGATGGTGTGATTGGAAACTACGTTGATGAACGTGTAGCTGCTGATGGCGCCTAGCGAGATGCCGTCAACAGCAACGTCATCGATATGGTACCCGAAGCTGGCAGCGATTGTGAATGTGATGTCGTCCCCAGGACTCACTGTCTGTGGCACGCTGGGGGTGACAACGCCACCAGCTCCAAACGTGGGGGTGATGACATATGTCTTGAGTTGGAACGTCGCGGTCAAAGTCTTGTCCGAGTCCATGGTGAGGTGCAGAGGATTCTCCACGCTGTTCACATCTCCGCTCCAGTCCACGAAGGTCCAATCAAGTTCAGTGGTAGCCGTTAGAGTGACCACGTCACCGTAGAAGTAGCTATCCTGCTCGGGCTCAGCATCGACCCCACCCTGGCCGACGATGTGTACATCCAGCGTGTACTCGTTCTGGGAGAAGTGGGCTGTGAGGCTCCTGTCATCATCCATAGTCACCTGGCAGATGTCGGTACCCGTGCAATCGCCGCTCCACTGAGTGAAGGTCCAACCAGGGTCAGCAGTGGTCGTCAGCGACACGACAGTACCAGTAGGGAACCCGGCGGCGCAAATGCTGCCACAGTCTATCCCAGCTGGTGCACTGGTGACCAATCCTTCCCCTTCTTTGCTGACGGTCAGCAAGGGAGTCTGGAACTCGTAGGCACCCATATCTACAACGGCATTTCCATCCCCGGTGCCGTCGACGACGCGGGGATTGCCGTCCAAGTCGATATCGACGGTGAGCACGTCGTTAGTGCCGGCATCTATCGCCGGTGAGGTTGAAGTCAGACGGTGGTTTCCCGCAGTGGTGGGCGCCTCGGCAGCGGACACCGGGTCAACGAAACGTGGATCCACGTCGATGTTACCCTGGCCGGGGTAGCCCCCCTCGACGGCGCTGTAGGTCACGGCAGGGCCGCTGCCCGCGACGTCGACGATGCTGTCCGGGGTGTTCCCCCACAGAATACAGTTGACTAGCGTTGGGCAGCTGTCATTGTTGTACACCCCGCCGCCCGAATCGGCTTGGTTGCCGCTGAAGGTGACGTTTACCAGCATCGGGTCGCTGGCGAGATTGGACATTCCGCCCCCCCACCTTTCGGCCAGGTTACCGGTCAACGTGACGTTGGTGAGCGTTGGGTTGCTGCTCGAATTGTACATTCCGCCGCCGGACCACTTGGCGCGATTGCCAGTGAACGTGAGGTTGGTGAGCGTTGGGTTGCTGCGGGAATTGTACATCGCGCCGCCCCGATCGGCCTGGTTGCGGCTGAACGTGCCGTTCGTCAGCGCTGGGTCGCTGGAAAAACTTGACATCCCGCCGCCCGACCATTCGGCCCCATTGCCGGTGAACGTGACGCCGCTGAGCGTGGGGTTGCTGTTCGAATTCAACATCCCGCCGCCCGACCACCTGGCCTGATTGCCAGTGAACGTGACGTTGGTAAGGGTGGGGTTGCTGTCGAAATTGGACATCCCGGCACCTGAATGGGCTTGGTTGCCACTGAAGATGACGTTGGTGAGGGTCGGGTTGCTGTCAAGACTTGACATCCCGCCGCCCGACCATTCGGCGCGGTTGCCGGTGAACGTGACGTTGGTGAGCGTTGGGTTACTGTTCGAATTGTACATCCCGCCGCCTACATCGTCGGGCCAGCTACCTTCCGCCGTCCCGGCAGTGATGGTGAACCCATCAAGCACCGCCGTCTCCGCCACCCCGTCGCCGGTCACCACGTGGTAGGCATTGGTGCCAGTGATGTTAACTGTGTCTGTCACCACACCGTGGGAGTCAGTTCCGTCGTTGCGGTCCAGGTCACCGCTCAGTACTGTGAGGTTGGCCTCCCAGTCTCTCTGGTCGCGCTGTGTCTCGGTTCCAGCAAAGCCGCCGTAGAGCGCCACACCATCCTGGAGTTCAAAGGTAGCGGTGCGGTCACTTGCATCGGGTGCCGGGTGGTAGACACCCTGAGCCACCCAGATTTCGTGGCCTGCTTCGGCTATGCCGAGGGCATATTGGAGGTCAGTGAAGGCGTCAGCCCACGAGGAGCCGTCGTTGCTACCTATAGCATCGTGCCTGACATGGATGATGTTCGCTGACGGCGCGCCATAGACCGAATCCCCGCTGAGCAGGGCTAGGATGAACAGAGCACCGATGAGTACGCGGAACTGCTTATGCATTGAAGTCATCATGCTCCTTTTGCTCCGAGAACAGCTTCCGTTGACCAGTGTTCTCTCCAGCTGAGATGCCCAGTGGACAGGGCAGGGCGGGTAGGAAGGCCACCCTGCATCGCCGCGAAACCGACCGACGGCGCCGGACAGACCCGATGTCCATCGGCAGTGGGGTCTATGAGGAGGCCGGGGGTGAGAGCCGGCCTCCTCCTACGCTGCGGCATCCGGCAGGGTACGCGCCACATATCCCGCCCTAGTGCTTCGCGATGAGCGGGAGGTAGAGGCGGTGGGGGGACACGTCGATGACGTCCGTGACGACGGTGGCGGTGTTGTCCTCCGGATTGAGATCGGGGCCGTTGAGGCCGTCGTCGGCCACGGAGGCGGTGTTGCTCAGCACCGGCTCTGCCCCGACAGGCCAGGGATCGGCTACCACTACGGTCAGCGTACGCGTCACGACGGCGCCGACGCTCAAGCTGAAGCTGGGCCAGGTCACGACGCCGGCCGCCACCGTGCCACCGTGGCTCGCGGCGCGGAACGTTGTGTGCGCCGGGAGGGTATCGGTGATGACCACGCCCGTGGCACCCTGGGTGCCGACGTTGTCGACGGTGAGGGTGTAGGTGAGGATCTCGCCAGGGCGCACGGCGGTGCGGCCGTCGGTCTTATTGACGCGGAGGTCCGGGGCGGCCAGGAGCGCGGTCACGTCGCTGGCGCTGGCGGAGAGGTCGTCATCGGCGGTGGCGACGGCGACGTTCATGATGGTATCGACCCCGCTGGGGAGGGTCCCGTCGACCTGCACGGTAAGGGTCAGGGTCGCCACCTCGTCGACGGCCAGGTCGAAGGGGGGCCAGACGACGGTGTGGTCGGCGGCGCTGTAGGTATAGCCGGCGCTGGCGGAGACGAAGGCGGTGTTCGTGGGGAGGGTATCGGTGACGACGACGCCCGTCGCCTGCCGGGTGCCGGGGTTGGTGACGGTGAGGGTGTAGGTGAGGGTCTCGCCGGGCTCGGCGCTGTCCCGACCATCGGTCTTGGCGATGATCAGGTCGGGCACACGCACCAGGGCGTTGACGTC
>PWWY01000231.1 GCA_003561325.1 Syntrophomonadaceae bacterium
CTGGAAAACCCGGGAAACCTTTGTGAGGCATCTGAAGCAGCGCCAGAACGATCAGCAGAAGAAGAGGAAGAGGCCCGCCGCTTAGAAGAAGAGGCCCTCCGGGAAGAAGAGGAGCGAAGGCATCAGGCCCTGGAGGCGGAACGCCGGGAAACCCTGGGCAAGTTTTATGTTCCTCTGCCTGGGGAGAGAAGGGATGTTGCCGCGGTAAAGGCTCGCGGCCTCTATGTCACCGGCCACAGCGTTGCCCATCCCCGCTATGATACCATCCTGGAGATGGTGGAATCCACGGAATTGAATGCCCTGGTCATTGATGTAAAAGATGATCACGGTCATGTTACATATAACAGCGAGCTGGAAATCGTGAAGGAGTTAAACTCCAACCGATCTCATCCCATCAAGGATTTAAAAGCCGTGGTAGACGACCTTCATGCCCGGGGAATTTATACGATCGCCAGGGTGGTGGTTTTTAAGGATCCGTACCTGGCCGAAAGGCGGCCCGACTGGTCTATCACGCGCAACGAGGGCGGTCTCTGGCGTGATCGTAAAGGGGTAGCCTGGGTTGATCCCTACGAGCGGCATGTGTGGGATTACACCGTAGCCGTTTCCCGGGAAGCGGCTTTGGCGGGGTTCCAGGAAATCCAGTTTGATTATGTCCGTTTCCCCGAAAATGCCCACAGAGTTGACGTAGAAGCCTATTATCCGGCCCAAGATGAACTGGAAAAAGATGAATTGATCCGCGAGTTTTTGATCTATGCCGGTGAAAAATTACAGGACTACGACGTGTTAATCTCGGCCGATGTATTTGGTGTGATTGCCACCTCCTGGGGGGATAGCGACCGCATTGGGCAGACCTGGGAAGCGGTTTCGCCGTACGTGGATGTGATCTGTCCCATGATTTATCCCAGCCACTATGGCCCGGGATACTTCGGCTACAGTGTTCCCGATGCCCACCCGGAAGGAACGGTCCGCAGGGCTCTCCTCGACGCGATCAAGCGAAACGCTCCACTCCAGGAACCCGCCGTGATTCGCCCCTGGCTCCAGAACTTCACTGCATCCTGGATTCGTGGCCACATCCGTTACGGCCCGGCCCAGATCCGGGAGCAGATCGAAGCCGCCCTGACGCTGGGGATTGATGAGTACTTACTCTGGAATGCAGGAAACAATTACCAGCCCGGGGCTTTGCTGACCGATGAAGAAGCTGCAGCCCTGGCGGAAGAATTGAACCAATCTCGCTTCCACAAAGGCCTGGATGCCATCGGCAATACCCCGGAAGAGGCCGTGGAACTGTTTTTGGAAGCGGTGGGCAAGAGGGACTGGCGGGAGGCCTTCTCCCTTCATATCACCGGCCCCGAGCTGTATTATCTGAATTACCCGGAGTGGAAGGATTCCTGGCACAATCGTCCTGCAGAGTACCAGGTAGAACTCCTCGAGGACCGGGCTAAGGCCGTGGAAATTCTGCAGGGTAAAGGAGAAACACTGCAGGTCGAACTCTCCGTCCGGCTGGGTGGAGGCGAAGATGGATATCATCTATCCCATGAGCGCTGGGAAGTCCGGTTGGAAAATGGCATCTGGCGGGTTAAACCCTCGGAAGCCTTTCTTTCCATGTTAACCCTCGCTGCAGAAGATTAAGCAGGGTTTGGTGGGATTAGCGGTAGACGTTTTGATCATTCGCAGGGGAAAGCGGCATGAAAGGCTTGAAATAGCCGGTGGTGCCGCTTTATTCATCCAGGGGAAGGTGTGCTTGTTTACGCACAGCTTCCAGAGAGGGAATGCTGTGAATCTCAAAGAAGATCGGGCCGGGCATACTCCTTCTGCTCCATGGTCTTGACCAGGGCTGAAGAGGGCGATCTCCGCAGTTTATCAATGCGCGCATTGTACAGCTGCCGGGCCAGGCGTTGATAGCGAATTTGCCGCTTGCGCACCACGTAAAAGCCCCATGTTCCAAAAATCCAGTAGACGAAATAGATCAGCAAAAATAGCCCACGGTACACCCTCCTGCAGATATCGTTAGAATTTACAGCCAGGGATCTTACGAGAGGCCTGAAGGGAGCCCGCAAGAAAAAACCTTTATCTAAGAGGCACCGGTGCGGTTGAGAATCTCCCTGTACTCCTGGTCAATGCGGGAGATAACCTCCTCAAACTCGCTGTGCCGCTGGAGATTGAAGCCCGCAATCGCCGATCCGGCGATCCCCGCCTGGACCAGCCTGGATTTCATGGCTTGCCAGCTGCGTTCTTCCAAGTTCTTCAGCGCTTCCTCCTGCTGCCGAAGGTATTCCCCGTGTAGTTCTTGCACTCGAAAATAAAATTCTCGCATTTCTTCGTTGTCGCGCAAGGCCGAGATCACGTCCAGTATTCGCGGGGTATTCTCAAGGGCCATTTCTGACTTTACCGTGTTGATGAATGCATCTGCAGCGGCAGCCCTGTAGCCTTCCGGGTAGCGCTGCAGGGTGTTCTTGATTTCCTCTGTGTCGGTTTGCCGGCGCAGAAAAGACCTGCCCAAGGATACGGCTGCTTTGACATACTGTTCCTGTTCCATGGACCGGGCATCTTCCCGTGTCCCCTTCATCTTTTGCACCCTCTCCATGGCAATTTCTGCGGCAGACTTGATTTTTTTCATCTTTCACACTCCCCGGTGATTTGTGATATAATATGGTTTTAGCGAATCTTTACTGCATCATTCGCCACTATTTTACTGAAGGAGGACTTATGATGAAATTGACGGAGAAAATTTATTATTACCCCTGGCAAGGACAGGGGAACAACTGCAACACTTATCTCTTTGCCGGGCAGAAAAACGTCTTGATCGATCCCGGGCATATCAAAACGGAATTCGGTGAGCACTGCTTGACGACGCTGGAAAAATCTTTGGAAGCGGATGGTTTTTCTTTCGAGGATCTGGATTTGATCCTCTGCACTCACGGCCACCCTGATCACTGTGAAGGGGTTTCCGTCCTGAAAGAGCGGAAAGATATCCCTACTGCCATGCACCGGGAAGAAGAATCCCACATGCAGCACTTGGCCCGGTTGTTCGAGCGGATGACAGGGAAGCGTCCCGCGCTGCCTGACATAGATATCTACCTGGATGAAGGCAGCCTGGACCTGGGCAAAGAAAATCCCGACGCCATCCAGGTTTTGACCACGGCCGGCCACTCTCCCGGTTCATTGAGCTTCTTTTTTCCCACGGAGAAAGCCCTCATTACGGGAGATGCGGTATTCCAGGGGAGCATCGGGCGCACGGATTTTCCGGGCGGCGACTTGCAGACTCTCGGCCAAAGCGTCCGCAAGCTTGCTGCCCTCCATGGCGTGGAGCTGCTTCTTCCCGGACACATGGGGATTGTTAGAGGGGAAGAGGCCGTACAGAGAAACTTTGCCCTGATCCAGCGTATGTTCTTTTCATAGAGGTACGGGGTAAAAAACCTTGCCCCTTTTGTCTTTTTTCGTGCAGGGAGACCTCGAGACCCTGGAGTTCGTTGCTGGAGCCTGTTACATCTCCCGCAAGCGCTGCACCCGCTCCTCCGGGGGTGGGTGAGAAGCAAAAAGCCTGCTCTTTCTCACGCCACCCTGGCGGCCGGCATGGGCTTCCAGGGCGGGATTGACAATATAAAGGCCTCTCAAAGCTTCCCGGTTGATGGGACTGTCCGCCGCCTGCAGCCCCGCGATCTTTTCCAGGGCGCTGGCCAGTCCTTCGGGATAACCGGTAAGTTCTGCTGCGCTGGCGTCTGCCAGGTATTCTCTTTGCCGGGAAATGGCAAACTTGAGGACCTGGGCGAATATCGGGGCCAGGATGGCCAGGAGGATGACGATCAAGATCACCACAATTTGCCCCTTTCCCTGGCTCCCCCGGCTTCCCCCCCGGCGCAGGC
>PWWY01000166.1 GCA_003561325.1 Syntrophomonadaceae bacterium
CGATCGTTTCAATGTTAATGCTGCATCCCACCCCGCAATATCCACAGGTGGAAGCCGTATGCTTCAGTTCCCAGGGGGCCGGCTTGGTGAAAGGCATCCGCTCAACCAGGGCTCCCGTGGGGCAAACTGCCACGCACTGTCCGCACGTGACACAGCTGGTTTCTTCCAGGGGGAGATCCAGCGAGGGGCTGACATAGGTATCAAATCCCCGGTTCACCAGCCCTAATGCTTCGGCACCGATCACTTCTGCGCAGGTTCGCACACAAAGACCGCAGAGGATACATTTATTGGACTCACGGAAAATGAACGGGTGCTCTTCATTTTCGTAATCGTGTTTTTCACCCACGATTCTCTCGGGATGGGAATCGTATTCCGTGGCATAAGATCTCAGCTTGCACTCAAAAACATCCAGGCAGCCACACTCCAGGCAGCGTTCCCCGTCCTTGGAAGCGCTCTCCGGCGTTAAACCCTTCTCCACTTCCCGGAAGTTTTTCACGCGGACTTCTGCGGGAACCAGGGGCATTTTGACTTTTTCCACGGTCTCCAGGTCAGCGAAATCTTCCTCGGTAAGCCCTTCCTTGATAATATTATAGTGCGTCTTGTAGGGCATGACCTCTCCATTCAAGTAATAATTAACAACCTCTGCCGCTCGTTTCCCGGCGGCAATGGCATCAATGGCAATGGCCGGGCCGGTCACCGCATCACCGCCAGCAAAAACCCCGGGCACGTTGGTCAAGAACGTATCTTCTTGAATATCGATGGTATTCCATTTGTTGATTCCCACATCATCTTTGATGTTCTCAATCACCACGTCCTGGCCGATGGCAGCGATGATCGTGTCCACTTCCACGGTAAAAAAGGAATCGGGAATGGGAACGGGGCGGCGCCTTCCGGATTCGTCGGGTTCCCCGAGTTCCATTCTCTGGCAGACCACCCGCTGCGCCTTACCCTCGCCCTCAATCTGCACGGGGTTAGCCAGCAAATGCAGTTCAACGCCTTCTTCATCGGCTTCGATGACTTCAATTTCCTGTGCAGGCATTTGCTCCCGGGCCCTGCGGTAGATCACCATCACCTGGTCAGCGCCGAGACGCTTGGCAGTGCGGGCGGCATCCATGGCCGTGTTCCCGCCGCCAATCACGGCAACCCTGTTCCCCAGGGTCACTTCTTCGTTTAACATCACGGCCCTTAAGAACTCGGTGCCGCCCTGCACGCCCGGCATATCCTCGCCCGGCACACCCATCCTGCGGCTGTTTTGAGCTCCAATGGCCAGGTAGACCGCGTCGTAACCGTTCTTGAAAAGGTAGTCGATGGTGAAATCTTCTCCCAGCTGCAGCCCTGTCTTGGCCTCAACGCCCAGGTCCAGGACCAGCTGGATTTCCGCGCCCAGGACAGCCTTGGGGAGCCTGTACTCGGGAATACCATAGCGCAGCATCCCTCCCAGCTCGGGCAGTGCTTCAAAAATAGTCACCTGGTGCCCGCTGCGCCTCAAGAAATACGCCGCCGTAATACCGGCCGGACCTGATCCGACCACGGCAACTTTCTTGCCTGTCTCAGGAGCCACGGGAGGCAGATAAGGCTCTTCACTGGCCAGGTCCAGGTCCCCGATCAACCGCTTCATATAGCGGATGGCCACGGGTCCTTCCTTCAGGTTACGCCGGCAGTCATCTTCGCAGGGAGCCGGGCAAACCCGACCGATGGAAGCCGGAATGGGCATATACTCCTTGACCAGGATCAAAGCATCCCGGTACTGCTTGTTGGCGACCAGGGCGGCATAGCCCTGTGCATCACAGTTGGCGGGACAGGCCATGACACAGGGAGCCCGACAGTCCCCGCTGTGATCCGAGAGAATCAGTTCCAGGGCCAGCTTGCGGGCCTTGCGAATTTTTTCATTTTCCGTTTGAACCACCATGCCATCTGTTACTTTTGTTGCACAGGCCCTCAGCAGCCTGGGCATTCCTTCAATCTCTACCAGGCACAGGCCGCAAGAAGCATAGACATCTGTATTGCCACTGAAACATAGCGTCGGAATATGAATCCCGTGTTCCGTCGCGATATCCAAAACGGTTTGGTCCGAATGACCGGCAAGTTCACGGCCATTGATATTTAGTCTGACTTGACTCATGCGCTTAACTCCACCCCTTTACTGTTAAATATGAACATGGTTTTGAGCACTTTTTATTATTCCACGATTACCGAGTCAAAATTACAGGCATCGAAGCAGTTCCCGCACTTTATGCACTTTTCCTGGTCGATCACGTGCACTTCCTTCTTCTCGCCCGTAATCGCTTCCGTGGGACAGCGCTTCACACAGCGCGTACAGCCGGTGCAGAGTTCCGGGTCAATGGTATAGGTCAGCAGTTCGCGGCAAACTTTGGCCGGACACCTTTTATCCATGATATGGGCTTCGTATTCATCCCGGAAATAACGCAGCGTCGATAAGACAGGATTTGGCCCGGTTTGACCCAATCCACAAAGGGCCCCTTCCTTGACGTTCAAGGCAATTTCTTCCAGCAGCTCCAGTTCTTCGGGCTGAGCTTTGCCCTCGGTGATCCTGTTTAAGATTTCTAGCATCCGCTTCGTTCCCAGGCGGCAGTGGACACATTTTCCGCAGGATTCGTTCTGAACAAAATTTAAGAAGAATCGGGCCATATCCACCATGCAGGTCGTTTCGTCCATCACGATCATCCCACCGGAACCCATGATCGCTCCCGTTTTCACCAGGGATTCGTAGTCAACGGAGGTATCCAGCAAACTTTCTGGGACACAACCGCCCGAGGGGCCACCCAGCTGGACGCCTTTGAATTTCTTATCGTCCATGATCCCTCCGCCTACTCCAAAGATGACGTCCCGCAAGGAGATACCCATGGGAACCTCGATCAAGCCCCCCCGCTTCATTTTGCCTGCCAGGGCAAACACCTTTGTTCCCTTACTTTTCTCCGTTCCAAAGGTAGCGAATTTTTCTGCGCCGTTATAGATGATCCAGGGCACGTTGGCGAAGGTCTCCACGTTGTTGATGCAGGGAGGTTTCTGCCAGAGACCTTTCTCTGCCGGGAAGGGCGGCTTTAAGCGTGGCATCCCGCGCTCTCCTTCCAGGGAGGCAATCAGGGCGGTTTCTTCGCCGCACACAAAAGCTCCCGCGCCCTTTTTGATCTTCATGTTAAAAGAGAAATTTGTCCCGAGAATGTTGTCTCCCAGCAGCCCCGCTTCTTTTGCATCTTTCATCGCGATTTCCAGGCGGGTAATGGCCAGGGGATATTCGGCCCGGACATAAACATGACCTTCATCTGAACCGACAGCATAGGCAGCCAGCATCATCCCTTCCACGATGGCGTGGGGGTCACCCTCAATGATACTGCGGTCCATGAAGGACCCGGGGTCTCCTTCATCGGCGTTGCAAACAATGTACTTTTTATCTCCCGGGTTTTGCCGGGTAAAACGCCATTTTAATCCTGTGGGAAAACCGGCTCCCCCTCGTCCCCGCAGGCCGGATTTTAGCACTTCTTCAATCACGTCTTCGGGTGTCATTTCTTTCAATGCTTTTTCCAGGGCCTTGTACCCGTCGTGTTCCCTGTATTCTTCCAGGGATTCCGGGTTGATGATGCCGCAATTGCGCAGGGAAATCCGGTTTTGGATCCCCACAACCCCTTCCCTTTCCTCGTTCATGAGCAGGTCAGACACGGGTTGACCCTGGACCAGGTGCTCATTCACGATGCGAGCGGCATTTTCCTCCGTGACATCCCCGTAAGAATAAAGCTTGCCCTCTGGAGTGATCACATCCACGATGGGCTCGCGGTAACACATCCCGACACAGCCGGTTTTTTCCAGGAGTACATCGACGTTGGCTTTTTCCAG
>PWWY01000183.1 GCA_003561325.1 Syntrophomonadaceae bacterium
ACGGTGGATCGTCCCGTGGTAGCCTCAATCACGCCCGTGTCGCCGATTTGGCCCCCGCTTTCCGCGTAAAAGGGGCTTTTATCTAAAATAAAATAATATTCTTCCCCGGCTGCACCGGCCTCCGCCTGATCCAACAACTTCCCCTGGCCAGGCGCAATCACGGCCAGGAGTTTCGACGTAGACGACAGAGACTGGTACCCCACGAATTCCGTTTCCAGGCCATTGACCAGGGAATTCAAGGCAGCTGTATCATAGGCCTGGCTCTGCAAACGCATGGCTGCTCGCGCTCGATCCTTTTGCTGCTCAAGTTCCCTTTGATAGGTAACTTCATCCACGGAAAGCTGCTGTTCCGCCAGAATTTCTTTCGTTAAGTCCACGGGGAAACCAAAGGTATCGTAGAGCTTAAAGGCCGTTTGCCCGCTGAGGACGGTCTCACCGGCGGCTTTCAGTTTTTCGATGTAGTCATTCAAGAGTTCTGTTCCCTGCACGAGGGTTTCATTGAAGCGCTCCTCTTCAATCTTGATCATCCGGGAGATGTGTTCATGACGACTTCTGAGTTCGGGGTAGACATCGCCCATTAAGTCGTTTAGCAGGGGTAGGGCTTCATAGAGAAAAGGCGGTTCGATGTTGTGTAATTTGCCGTGCCTCACCGCCCGCCGCAGGATGCGCCGGAGGACATACCCCCGGCCTTCATTGGAAGGCATGACACCATCGGCAACCATGAAAGCGACACCACGAAAGTGCTCCGTGATAATTCGCAGGGAAAGGTCCCTTTTCTCCTCTTTTCCATAGGGATGTCCGGCTTTCGCTGCGAAAAAATCGAGCAAGGGCTTCACGCTATCAATTTCAAAGAGGGAGGAAACACCCTGGAGGACCACCGCCAGCCGTTCCAGTCCCGCACCTGTATCGATATTTTTTTGTTTGAGGGTAGAATAACTGCCATCGGCCTCTTTATTAAACTGGGCAAAAACCAGGTTCCACACTTCGAGATACCTGTCACAGTCACACCCTACCGCACACTCCGGTTTGCCGCAGCCCAGCTCCGGACCCAGGTCATAATAGATTTCTGAACAGGGGCCGCAGGGTCCCTGCCCGATTTCCCAGAAATTATCCTCCCGGCCGAGGCGGTAAATTTTCTCTTCCGGGATCCCGACTTGCTCATTCCAGATTTGAAAGGCTTCGTCATCATTCTCAAATATGCTGATATAGAGCCGTTCGCTGGGAATCTTGTATCCTTCCGTCATGAGCTCCCAGCTCCAGGCGATGGCATCTTCTTTGAAATAATCACCGAAGGAAAAGTTTCCCAGCATTTCAAAAAACGTGGCATGCCGGGCAGTCTTGCCCACCTTTTCAATGTCCGGTGTCCGCACGCATTTTTGGCAGGTGGCAACCCTGGGATGGGGAGGCATTTTTTCTCCCGTAAAATAGGACTTTAAAGGGGCCATACCGGCGCCGATCAGCAGCAGGGTGGGATCGTTCTGTGGGACAAGGGAAAAGCTGGGTAAAACGAGGTGGTCTTTCGACTCAAAAAAGCGCAAGAATTGATCACGGATTTCACTGCTTTTCATGAAGAAGCCTCCTGATTTTCGTTAAACCAATTATATCTGCAATTAATTTACCTGTCAATTACAAGGAAATCACAAAAAAATCACCGGACGGCAGAAGCAATGATCCCGCCACCGAGGACTTCCTCATCCCGGTAAAATACGGCAGATTGTCCCGGTGCGACCGCTTTTTGCGCCTGGGCAAACGTCACCAGGGCGACCCTGTTATCCGGGGGGTGCAAGGTCGCCGGCACCAGGGGGGAACGATACCGAATTTTCGTTTCGACCGCTTCTGCCTCGCGGGGTGCGGTGTCGGAAACAAAATACAGATCTTTGACCCAAAGCCCCCGGCTGTACGTTTTATCCTCGGGCCCCACAACTATGGTATTCTCTTCACTGTTGACCTCGATCACATACAGGGGTTCCGTGGAGGTAAGCCCCAATCCTTTACGCTGACCAACCGTGTAATAAGGGATCCCGGCATGCCGGCCCAGGATTTCGCCATCAACTGACACGATAGCTCCGCTTTTGATCTCTTCCGGGCATGTTCTTTCCAGGAAGCCGCGGTAATCATCGTCGGGAAGAAAGCAAATTTCCTGGCTCTCCTGTTTGTCTGCCACCCGCAGGCCTTTTCCCCAGGCCAGGTCGCGGACTTCTTTTTTTGTCAAATTCCCCAGGGGGAACATGATCCGCTGAAGCTGCTGCTGCCCCAGCATGTAAAGGGTATAACTCTGATCCTTTTGGGGGTCCACCCCGCGCAGCAGCCTGTAGCGCTTTTCTGCCTGGTCATAATCCACCCGGGCATAATGCCCGGTAGCGAGATAATCCATCCCCAGCTCCCTGGCTTTTTGGAACAACCGGGAAAATTTTATGGTTCGGTTGCAGGCCACGCAGGGGTTCGGAGTCCGGCCCTGCAAGTATTCCCGGGTAAAGTAGCAGACCACTTTTTCATAAAAGATGTCCTGCATGTTCAAGACATAATGAGGTATACCGAGATCCCGGGCCACGGCCCGGGCTTCTTGCACCGCTTCCAGGGAACAGCAGCCCTGGTCCGTATCCCTGGCCTCTTGTTCTGCGCGGGGGTCAACCCAGAGGCGCATGGTCACACCCACCGGCTCATACCCTTTTTCTTTGAGCAGCAAGGCTGCAACGGCACTGTCCACCCCACCACTCATGGCGATTAATACCCTTGATCCAGGCGGGGCGTTGTGAATATTCAGGGATCCTACCATGGACAAAACCTCCCTGCACATCAATACCCATCTTCCAGTCTTCCTCAGTTTTTCTGACAGCGCTCGCTCAGGCCGTTCCACGCAGTTGGACGACAAGTTTGGGCTTCTGTTTCTTCCCTTAAATCCCGTGCTTGCTGCGGTAAAGGAGGAAACTGAAAGAGGGTTCCGGCTGAATCTTATTTGACAGGTTTCCTTACTTTTCGTCCCCGCTATTTTGTACCCCGCTAATCGAGGCCCTGGCCTGCCCTTTTGTCGCGGATTGGATTCTCTGCAAGAAATCATCCAGCTTTTTCCAGGAAATGATAATTTCCAGGGTGACTTCCTGTTCGTACAAAAAGCGCGTTACCTCTCCTCCTGCAGATTCCAGTTCGCGGACCACGGCACCCAAAAAATCATAAGGAACAACCAGGGAAACCTGCTGCATGATTTCTCTCGTAATGATGGTGGCCTCCGCAATACCGGCTTCAGCACACGCCCGGTAAGCCCGGATGAGCCCGCCAATTCCCAGTTTTACGCCTCCGAAATAACGGCTGCCCACCAGGACGAGATCGGTCAGGTCATGCTTTTCCAAGGCGGCCAGCATGGGTGAGCCTGCCGTGTTCGCAGGTTCTCCCGCATCATCGCAGCGGCTCAATACCCGGTCCCCCTGGCCAACCCGCAAGGCAAAAGCATGGTGCCTGGCCCCGGGGAGCGCGGCCTTCACCTGCTCCAGGAACTGGCGGGCTGCTCCTTCTGAGGCACAGGGAGCCAGGGAGGCGAAAAAGCGACAGGCGCCCACGGCGATTTTGGTTTGCTGAAACTTCAGGATCGTTTTATAGGAATCCACCCTGGCTCTTACCCTTTCTTATCGAACAAGGATCTCCTGCGCTGCAGGCGCTTCTGGAGGCGTTTTTCCCATCCCTGGTCCGTGGGTTCGTAAAAAACCTTTTGGGCAATATTTTCGGGCAGGTAACGCTGGGGGATGAAGTGGCCGGGATAATCATGGGGGTAGAGGTACCCCTTGCCATGCTCCATTTTTTTCGCCCCGGGGTAGCTGGCATCGCGTAAATGTGCCGGG
>PWWY01000145.1 GCA_003561325.1 Syntrophomonadaceae bacterium
AATTCATGGCACGATGATCTTCGATGAAATCAAAGGTTAATGGACTCCTGATAATCAAGCGAACCCTGTTTACAGGGTCTTCCCCTTCATAGCGAACCCGTCCGTATACATCCATTTTCACAACCGTTTCCGGATCTTCTCCCTCAATTTCGATATTGATCTGTCGCTCTTCCACGATCCAGATTTTTTGCCAATAGAGGTCGGGTCGCATTTCTGCCACGACTTCTTGTTCTTCTACCGCAGCACAACCGGTTACCAGGGTCATGAAACAAAGAACCATGGCGAGCAGAATCAATTTCTTCATCAACTGCCGGTCTCCTCTCTCTGCAGGAATGATGATCCGTTTGATTAAGACCCGTACGGCTAAAATGATATCCCGGCCCCTCCTGGCGGGCCGGGGTTTAAGCGGTCTATCGGGCAAGCCCATCAATGCCGCGTGCTGGCCTGCATCGCTAGTCTTTCAAGGCACTCAAGATGGAGCGCAGACGTTCCCGGTAGCCTGCATTTTCGATGATGGTTCCCGTAACCACCACATCGGCTCCAGCCTGCCTCACCCGCCGTGCATCAACCGCGGTGCGGATACCACCGCCCACGATCAGGGGTACGGACAACTCTTTTTTAATCGCGCGGATCATGCCGGCCGGTATGGGCTGCGCAGCGCTTGTACCCGCTTCCAGGTAAATATACTGCATCCCGAAAAGCTCAGCAGCAACAGCAAAACTGGAGGCTTGCCAGTAGTTATCTCGCGTGATCATATTCACATCTTTTGCATCACCGATTTTCATGCCCGGTTCAATCATCAGGTAACCGACGGGGATGGTTTCAATTTCCATGCGCTTGAGGATAACCGAGGCCTGGGATTGGCCGCCACAGACGAAGCGGGCGTTGTTGCAATTAAGAAAGCAGGGGAAAAACACGGCGTCAAAAGAGAAACAGAGTGCCTCCGCCCCGGATGGCGTATAAACAACCGGAATGGTGGATTTATCCTTGATCACCCGGGCAGTCTCCAGAAGGTTCGTCTGTGAGAGTCCAGACAAGCCCACGACCAGGATCAGGTCGCTGCCAACTTCCTGGGCTGTTTGGGCCAGGCGACCTGCAGCTTCTGCAGATTGCTTTAAGGGATCCACCAGGGTAATATGGACGGTTCCGAGTTTCAGCTTGTCCGTTAAGTACTGCGCCACGCTCATTTTATCCATCTCCGGGTTAATAATTCCTTTTTTATTTATTATAATAGAATTCTTCGGGTTTGACAACTACTAAGATTTGGCAAAACGCCCCTTGATAACCGCATTCTTGAGCAAATTTCACGGCTCCGTTTCCGTTTCCAGGTACATGCAAAAAAAGCTGACCAGGCTATCCTGCCAGCTTCAATCGCAATCATCAATCATTTAACCTGCAGACCAGAATTGTTAACTGTATACCCCGCAATGATGCGTCCACAATGTGTATCTCAACCACCGCGGGTAAAGACTACCTCTTGGAGAATTGGGGTGCACGTCGCGCTTTTTTCAAACCGTACTTCTTCCGCTCTGTCATGCGCGAATCCCGGGTCAGCAGCCCTGCTTTTTTCAGGCCCGGGCGATATTCGCCTTCCGCCAACTGCAGCGCCCGCGCAATACCATGCCGAATGGCGCCGGCCTGGCCGCTGACACCACCGCCTTCAACCTTGGCGATCACATCAAATTTACCCCTCGTGTCGGTGAGTTCCAGGGGCCGCCGCAAGTCGACCTTCAGGGTTTCCAGTCCAAAATAATCGTCGATATCCTTGTTGTTAATGGTAATTTTACCTTCGCCGGGGATCAAGCGGACCCGGGCAATGGATTTTTTTCGTCTTCCCGTGCCAAAAAACTGTACCTGAGCCAAGCTGTTTCCTCCTTTCCTTTACTTCTCTTGAAAATCCATGGATTACCGCTCCTACTCGGCTTTCTCGGAAACTCTTTTAGGGTTGAACACCCGGGTTTCAGGTTTTTGAGCCTGATGAGGGTGTTCCGGGCCTGCGTAGATTTTGATCTTTTTCAGCATGGCCCTGCCAAGACGGTTGGAGGGAAGCATCCTGCGGACCGCTAGGTGAATCACGCGTTCCGGGTACCTGGCCATCATTTCTTCGAAAGGAATGCCCTTGATCCCGCCGGGATAACCAGAATGGCGGTAATAAACCTTCTGTTGTGCTTTCTTTCCGGTCAGCATCACTTTATCCGCGTTCACAACCACAATATAATCTCCGGTGTCTACGTGGGGCGTGTATGTTGCTTTATGCTTACCTCGCAGCAGGCGAGCAATTTCGCTGGCCAGCCTTCCCAGCGGTTGCCCCGCCGCGTCAATCACGTACCATTTACGTTCAATGTCTTTTTCTTTCGCCATGTATGTTGTGCGCATGATCTTAAGGCCTGCTAGCTCCCGGGCATGAACTCTCCCGGGTTAGCATCATTGCAAGCTTTGCACACCTCCTTTCTGACTTGAATCACGATATCTTCATCTCCCTGCATCTCCGGGGGTATTGTCAGATTTGGATACCACAGGGAATATTTTAAACCATTCAGGGAACAACGTCAAGAAGGCCCCTTGTTTGATTCAATAAAAAACTTCTTCCAGGCAAAGTCCCCAGGCAGGAGCAGTTACGCCGGCTTTTTTCCGGTCCCTGCTTCGCATAATTTCCAGCACATCCCCTGACCCTTTGCAGGCCCGCCCGACATCCACCAGGGTGCCGACAATGTTGCGGACCATTTTATAGAGAAACCCGCTTCCTTCCAGGGAAAAGTGGATAAGCTGGCCCTCTCGCCTGATTGAAACCTCTTGAAGGCGCCGTACCGTGGTTTCAACACAGCCACCGGCTGCCTGAAACCCTTTGAAGTCGTGTTCCCCTACCAGGAGAGCCGCTGCTGATCGCATTGCTTCCAGATCGAGGTGGCCAGGGAGGTGCCAGGCGTAACGCCTCCAGAAGACATCGGGAAATTTCCCGTTATCGACGGTATAGCGATAGTGTTTCCCCAGGGCATTTTTCCGCGCATCGAACGAGTCCTTTTCCAGGCAGGAACCGGTGACGACAATGTCTTTAGGCAATAAGCCATTTAAAGCATAGGGCAGACGCTCGACAGGGATGCGCGGGGATGCAAAATAATGAATGACCTGACCTCGGGCATGGGCACCAGCATCCGTTCTGCCGGCAGCAGTCACCCGGATGGGTTGACCAAAGAGTTTTTCCAGGCATGTTTCCAGCACTTCCTGGATGGTCAAAGCGTTTTCCTGGATTTGAAAACCGCTGTACGCTGTGCCCTCGTAGGAAAGCGTCAGGCAGTAGTTTACCAGCTCCGACATGCTGGTGTATTTAGAACAAAGCATTTTTACACACCTGTCACAATGATAAACACCAGGATTGCCGTTACCGTTGTGAGTCCACAATAATCCAGTGGGCGAGTTTGAAGCTCTCGCAAACGAGTACGGCCTTGCCCCCCCCGATAACAGCGAGCTTCCATGGCTACTGCCAGTTCATCCGCCCTGCGAAAAGCGCTGACAAATAAGGGTACTAACAAGGGAACCATGTTTCTGGCACGGCGAAAGATATTGCCCGTTTCAAAATCTGCTCCCCGGGCCATCTGCGCTTTGCGTATTTTTTCCCCCTCTTCCATCAAGGTCGGAATAAAGCGCAGCGCAATGGTCATCATCATGGCAATTTCATGCCCGGGCACACCAATACGACGAAATGGACGCAGTAAATATTCGATGCCATCAGCAAATGCGATGGGGGAGGTGGTCAGGGTAATCATCACGGTTGTTGTAACCAGCAGCATCAGCCTCAAGGTCATAAAAGAGCCCAGGTAGATTCCTGCTTCTTCCACGGTCAGCGGTCCCCAGCGGATATAAACCTGGCCACCCTTGGTAAACAGAAAATGCAAGACCAGTGTGATCAAGACAATAAAAAAAACAGGGCGCAGACCGCGAAAAAAATACTGCCAGGGAAGTCGAGTGGACAGGAAAACAAGGAAAACAAAGGAACCAAACAGGACGAAACCCAGAAACGTTTCAATCACAAAAAGCGCTGTAATGAGAATCAAAAGGCTCACCAGTTTGACACGGGGATCCATGCGGTGCAAAAGAGAATCACCCGGCAGGTAATGTCCGAGAGTTAAACTTCTCATGGATTTTACCCGACTCCTTCCCTGTAGGAGCGCATGATCTCTCGGCAGGCATCTTCCACAGAAAAAATATCCGTGCGAATCATCTTGCCCTTCCGGTGAATTTTTTGCATCAGGTCGGTTACGACAGGTATGCCCAGGCCGATCGCTTCCAGGGTTTCTTTCGACTGAAATATTTCCGCCGGTCGGCCCTGCAGGACAAGCTTACCTGCCGCGAAGACAAATAGCCTTTCGGCAAGCAGGGCGATGTCTTCCATGTTGTGCGTGACAAAAATAATGGTTGCCTTCTCTTCTCGATGGAGTCTCTTGACCCGGGCCAAGAAATGCTTTCGACTGACCGGGTCCATGCCTGCTGTCGGTTCGTCCAAAATAATTGCCTCCGGATACATGGACAGGATGCCTGCCATGGCAACCCTTCTCTTCTCTCCACCGCTCAAGCTGAAGGGAGAGCGCTTACAATAGGTGAGATAATCCAGTTCCACCCATTCCAGTCCATAACGAACCCGTTCCTCCAGCTCTTTGCCTTGCACACCCATGTTGCGCGGGCCGAAAGCCACATCTTTAAAAACCGTCTCTTCAAAGAGCTGGTGTTCGGGGTACTGAAAAAGCAGGGCAATACGGGAGCGCAGCTTTCTCAGGTCCGTTTTGCTGGACCATAAATTTCTGCCTTCAATCCATATTTCTCCTGATGTGGGTTTAAGCAACCCATTTAAATGCTGCACCAGGGTGGATTTCCCCGAGCCGGTTTCTCCAATCACACCGATAAATTCCCCACGCTCGATGCCCAGGCTAACCTCTGTTAACGCGTTAACCTGGAAAGGAGTTCCCGGCATGTAGACATGAGAAAGGTTTTTCACTTCGATGAACATAAGTAGCTCACCAGGTCATCAGCACCTAATACGTTCATGGGAATTGTTAAACCCTGGGCCCGCAGCATCTCGGCCAAGCGCGGTATCGGTGGAACTTCCAGCCCCAGGAGATGCAAATCTGTGCTGCCGTTAAAAATGGTTTCCGGTTTACCCATGGCGGCGATTTCTCCGCGGTTCATCACAATTACGCGGTCCGCTTGCAAAGCCTCTTCCATGAAGTGGGTAATATGCACAACCGTGATATTCTCCTGGCGGTTCATGGAGTGAATGGTATCCAGGACCTCTTTGCGCCCCCGGGGATCCAGCATCGCCGTGGGTTCATCCAGTACCAGGCAGCGGGGTCGCATCGCAATAACCCCGGCAATAGCCAGCCGCTGCTTCTGTCCACCGGATAGCAGGTGCGGGGCGTGTTCGGCATATGCACGCAATCCTACCCGGTCCAGGGCTTCCGTGATCCGCTTGAGAATCTCCGATGTTTCAATCCCCAGGTTTTCCAGCCCGAAAGCCACGTCTTCCTGCACTGTCGTGGCCACGATCTGGTTGTCGGGATTTTGAAAAACCATGCCCACCCGGCGTCTTATTTCCCAGCGATGCTCTTCCACCTTCGTGGCGTAACCATCGACCTTGACTTCTCCAGAAAGGGGAATGATCAACGCGTTCAACAGCCTGGCCAGGGTAGATTTTCCCGAACCGTTGGGCCCGATTAAAGCAATATATTCACCTTCTTCAACCTGTAAGGACAGGCCGTTAACCGCTCGTAATGATTGCTTGTCCTCCAGGATATAATCAAAGGTCACGTTTTTTAAATCCAGCAGTACACTGCGCACAAATGATCCCACCCCTAAAAATGCCAGAAAAAACCGATGTACACCGGTGGACTTCCCCGTTTATCGGCTTTTTCCGCTACTTCACCAGTTCCAGGATAGCCATGGGAGCGCCATCCCCCTTGCGGGGAGATGCCTTGATCAAACGCGTATACCCGCCGTTTCGATCTTCATAGCGTGGACCAATAATCTCAAACAGCTTGGTGACAGCGCTTTCATCAAGCATGTAGGATAGGGCCTGCCGGCGGGAGTGCAGGTTGCCCCTCTTGGCCAGAGTAATCATTTTTTCGGCTGCTCTTTGGACTTCCTTCGCTTTGGCCTCCGTGGTTCTAATGCGTTCGGCAATAAACAAGGAAGTCACCATATTTCGTAATAGGGCCCTCCTGGGACCTTTTTTACGGGCAAGTTTGCGATAGCTCATGGTTAATAACCAGCTTCCAGCCTGGGCTGGATCAACCGGCTTTGCACCCCCTTTCGTTCTAAGTTTTCACAGGCCTATTCGTTTTCACTGCGAAGGTTTAAGCCCATTTCTCCCAGTTTGTTTTGAACCTCTTCCAACGATTTTTTTCCCAGGTTACGAACCTTCATCATTTCTTCTTCCGACTTGCGGGTCAGTTCATCAACCGTGTTTATCCCGGCACGCTTCAGGCAGTTATAGGAACGCACGGAGAGATCCAGCTCTTCTATGGTCATCTCCAGAACTTTTCCTTTGTCCTCGTCTTCTGTATCTTCAGGCATGTCCACATCCGGTTCTTTATCGGTCAAGTTGATAAAAAGACTTAAATGCTTGCTTAAGATCTTTGCTCCCAGGCTGATCGCCTCATCTGGACGGATGCTGCCGTCGGCCCAAATTTCCAGGGTTAACTTATCAAAATCCGTCACCTGTCCCACGCGGGTGTCTTCAATCGTAAAGTTCACTTTTTTGATGGGCGTAAAAATAGAATCTACGGGAATGACGCCAATGGGCTGGTTAGGCATCTTATTGCGTTCAGCAGGGACGTATCCCCTGCCCACGCTGGCAGTTATCTCCATGTAGAGGCGACCACCCTCTTCCAGCGTGGCAATGAGCAGGTCCGGGTTTAGAATTTCCACATCTGCCGGCGCCTTGATATCCCGGGCCCTGATCTCCCCTTCTCCTTCAGCGTCAGCTACGAGCAGCTGCGGTTCATCGGAGTGGATCTTCAATCTCAATGCTTTCAAGTTTAAGATAATTTCCGGGGTGTCTTCGACCACGTTCGGAATGGTTGAAAACTCGTGTAAAACGCCGTCGATTTTCACACTGACAACAGCGGCCCCCGGAAGGGATGATAACAAAATCCGGCGCAATGAATTGCCCAGCGTGATGCCGTAGCCCCTTTCCAAGGGCTCAACAACAAAACGCCCGTAACTTCTATCGCCTGACTCTACCCATTCAATCTTCGGTTTTTCAATCTCAATCACTATGTTCCCTCCTAACACATGTCAGAGGTTGGGTTACCGTGAATAAAACTCGACAATAAGATGCTCCGTGATGGGGACATCCAGTTCTTCCCGGGTCGGGAAACGTGTTACTTTGCCGCTCATATTTTCACGATCTACCTCAAGCCATTCTACAGTTCCCTGGGCAGAGCCCCAGTCGGCGATTTCTCTAAACAAATTGCGACTCCTGCGGTTTTCCCGCACGGAAACAATGTCTCCCGGGCGGGTCTGGTATGAGGGGATATCCACCTTTCGCCCGTTCACTTCAAAATGCCCGTGACGAATCAACTGCCTTGCCTCTGCCCTGGAGCGGGCAAATCCCATGCGATAAACCATGTTATCCAGGCGGCTTTCCAGGATCTGCAGCAGGATTTCTCCTGTTACCCCTTTGCGGCGGTCTGCTTCCTTGAAATAACGCCGGAACTGGTTTTCCAAAACTCCGTAGATCCGACGAGCCCTTTGTTTTTCCCTTAACTGCATGCCATATTCCGAAATCTTCTGCCTGCTCTGCCCGTGCTCGCCCGGGATATAACCTTTACGCATAAAAGCACATTTTTCGCTGAAACAGCGGTCTCCTTTAAGGTAAAGCTTAACAGCTTCCCGGCGACACAGCCGACAGACAGCATCCTTGTATCTGGCCATACGTGGGTAATACACCTCCTGTAATGTTAACTTTTACACCCGGCGCCGCTTGGGCGGACGGCAACCATTATGGGGGATCGGGGTAACATCCTTGATCATGTTTACTTCCAATCCTGCTGCTTGAAGCGAGCGAATGGCAGCTTCCCGACCGGCTCCGGGCCCTTTCACAACCACCTCAACCTGCCTCATACCGTGGTCCATGGCTGTACGCGCTGCTTGTTCCGCCGCCAATTGGGCGGCAAAAGGCGTGGATTTACGGGATCCTTTGAAGCCGACCATGCCAGCACTGGACCAGGCGATATTATTTCCCTTCAGATCTGTAATGGTGATCATTGTATTATTAAAGCTGGACTTGATGTTCGCTATCCCTTGCTCGACATTTTTTCGCTCCCGGCGTTTTGTTCGGGCCTGGGTTTTTCTTTTGGCCAAGTTTTCTCTCCCTCCTTCTATCAGATTTTTTGGTTAACCATATGTGTTATGCCTGGCGGGATACTCCAAGGTCCCGCTAAAGCCAGTCATGCATTACTTTTTCCGGCGCACACCAACGGTTTTCTTGCCTCCCTTGCGGGTCCGCGCGTTGTTTTTCGTCGACTGTCCACGAACGGGTAAACCGCGACGATGACGAATTCCCCGGTAAGAACCGATCTCCATCAGGCGCTTGACATTCATGGCAACATCTCGCCTCAGGTCGCCTTCCACGGTATAGTTTTTGTCAATAAATTCCCGCAACCGGCCGATCTCGTCTTCCGTTAAGTCTCGGATCCGGGTGCTGGGGTTGACCTGGGTCCACTCCAGCGCTTTTTGTGCGCTGGAACGCCCTATGCCAAAAATATAAGTCAGGGCCACTTCTACACGCTTATCTCTGGGCAAGTCAGTACCGGCTATCCTGGCCATACAAATCCACCTCCTTCGGTTAATAAAGGTTTAAACAATGATGTTTTCTAAAGATAACGAACAAGCCTGTGGCTATCTCCTTAGCCCTGCCGCTGTTTGTGCTTCGGGTTTTCACAGATAACCATGACTTTTCCACCTCGACGTATGACTTTACATTTTTCACAGACGGGTTTTACCGACGGGCGCACTTTCATCTAGCTTCAGCCCCCTTGAGGTTTATTTATAGCGATACGTAATTCGTCCCCTGGTTAGATCGTAGGGCGACAGTTCGACCAAAACGCGGTCGCCGGGAAGAATACGTATAAAATTCATGCGAATTTTACCGGAAACGTGGGCTAATATTTTGACCCCGTTTTTCAGTTCAACCCGGAACATAGCATTGGGTAGCGGCTCAACAACCGTGCCTTCTACCTCGATAACATCTTTCTTTTTGGACATATCCTGACATCCCTCCTTTCTAACCGTCTTGGGATGATGGAAAACGGGGGTCTCCAGGTCTTAACTACCGTCCTCCTTGTTTCTCTGTCCATTTCCAGCAGTGAGCAGCAAATTCAGTGCGTTTCTAACCGTTGTATCTCGCAGCGTTTTATTCTGAACCTCTGCCTGGATCTCCGGCGCTACACAGCGATAAGGTTGCAGGTGCTTCAAATTTTTTCTTTTGGGTCGCTCTACCGACCGAACCTGTCCATCGGACAGCAGAACATAGCGGCCTTCAAAGCCAATTACGAGGTAATGCTTTCCTTTATCCCGCCCCGCCAGAGATTTGATCAGCTGCCCTATTTCCACCTTGCTCCCTCCTACAAAACAGTCAGGATTTCCGGGCCGTCTTCCAGGATGGCTACCGTGTGCTCGAAATGAACCGACAGCTTCCGATCCTTGGTTACTACTGTCCAGCTGTCTTGAAGGGTCTCCACTTCCCAGGTCCCGGCATTCACCATGGGTTCGATCGCCAGAACCATTCCATTCTCCAGCTTCGGCCCTTTGCCGGGCGCTCCAAAATTGGGAACCTGCGGTTCTTCATGCATCTGGCTGCCGATTCCGTGACCCACGTAGTTGCGTACCACGGAATAACCGGCAGACTCCGCAGTCACTTGTATGGCATGCGAGATATCATAAAGTCGATTTCCTACGCAGGCCTGATCGATTCCCTTATATAAAGCGCTTTGGCTTACTTCGATCAAACGCTGGGCCAGCTGCGATATTTCTCCCACGGGAAACGTAACCGTAGCATCTCCAAAATAACCCTTGTAGCAAACTCCCACATCTATACTAATAATATCTCCCGGTTTTAGGCGCCTCAAGCTGGGTATGCCGTGTACGACTTCTTCGTTAATCGAAGTGCAAATGCTGGCTGGAAAGCCATGATAGCCTAGAAAAGCAGGACTACCACCGGACCTCTTTATACAGCGTCTCGCCAGGGCATCCAGTTCCAACGTCGTAATCCCCGGCCGTATAACCTCACCCAACTCTGCCAGTGTTGCGGAAACAATTTTTCCAGCCTGCCGCATCAGTTCAATTTCTTTCAACGATTTGAGTATGATCAAGGTGAAAGGCTCCTTATTTCATAAAACCCTCATAGTTCCGCATCATCATCTGGCTTTCAACTTGCCGCATGGTTTCTAAAGCCACACCGACGACAATGATCAGGGCCGTTCCTCCAAATAGCAATTCAACCCGGGATATATCCTGTAAAAGCATGGGCAGAACAGCGATAAAAGCCAGCGCAAAGGCGCCAACAAAAGTCAACCTGTTTGATACGCGGCCAATATACTCAGCAGTCGGTTTTCCCGGTCTTAAGCCAGGAATAAACCCGCCGTATTTTTTGATATCGCCGGCAATTTTCATGGGATCAAACTGGATCGCCGTGTAAAAAAAGGTAAACAAGACAATAAATGTTGCGTAAAGTGTCGTGTTTAATAACGTTCCCCACTCCATGGCTGAAGCAATTCTTTGGGCAAAGGGATGGTTAATAAAGGCTGCGATGGTAGCCGGAAACATGAGGATGGCCGACGCAAAAATGACAGGGATAACCCCGGCCTGGTTCACTTTTAAGGGGATATGAGTGCTTTGACCACCATAAACCCTTCGACCGACTACACGCTTCGCATACTGCACGGGTATGCGCCGTCGGCCAACATCCAGGGCAACGATACCGACGATCAATCCCAGCAGCACCAACATAATGGGGATGATCATGTAGATACGAACTTCGCCGATGAGAACCAGTTCAGCAGTGCGACCAATCGCGCCCGGCATACCAGCAATAATCCCGCCAAAGATGAGCAGAGATATCCCGTTACCGATACCCTTTTCCGTAATTAATTCTCCCAGCCACATCAAAAAGGCTGTTCCAGCTGTCAGGGTGATGATAATCACCAGGTAGGCAGACGTGCTGTGATCCATGATCGCCGGTTGGATGATGCTGAACGTCATTCCCGTCGCTTGCAGGAATGCCAATCCAACCGTGCCGTAGCGTGTTACCTGGATCATTTTCTTGCGGCCTTCAACACCTTCTTCGCTCCATTCTTTGAACTTGGGAACAACGACTGTCAACAACTGCATGATGATCGTGGCATTAATATACGGCATGATTCCCATGGCAAATACCGTGAAATTGCTCAAAGCTCCCCCGGCCAGGATGTCGGCAAAACCAAACAGGGTTCCTTCCTCGAAAAGCTGTGTTAACAAAGAGGGATCTATACCGGGCACCGGGATGTGAGCCCCGATGCGGAAGATGACCAGCATCGCCAGGGTAAATAAGAGTCTCTGGCGCAGCTCTGTTATTTTCCAGGCATTGCGAACGGTTTCAAGCATGGTTAAATCACCTCAGTCCGTCCACCGGCCGCTTCAATTTTCTCTTTGGCCTGGGCGCTAAAACTCTGCGCTTGGACGGTTAGTTCCTTCTTCATTTCGCCTTTTCCAAGTATTTTAATGCCTTTTTTAAAAGATTTCACGATGCCCTGTTCTTTTAACAGATCGGGAGTAACAAGAGTTCCCGGTTCAAAGCGATTTAACGTTTCGATATTGACAATCGTCCATTCCGTGCGGAACTTATTCGTGAATCCGCGTTTGGGAAGACGCTGAAACAAGGGCATCTGCCCTCCTTCAAAGCCGCGGCGAACGCTTCCTCCAGAACGGGCTTTTTGGCCTTTATGTCCGCGACCCGCTGTTTTACCCTGGCCTGATGCGATACCGCGTCCGACCCGCTTGGAAACTGTTCTCGAGCCTGGAGACGCTTTTAATTCGTGTAAACGCATCGTTTTACGACACCTCCTCTACGTATGATATCCGCGAAAGGGTTCCCTTACTCATCCTTTTCTAAGACAACCAGGTGCTGAACTCGATCGATCATCCCCCGAATTTGGGGTGTATCCTGGTGTTCTACCGTTTGGTTAATGCGCTTTAAACCCAGTGCTTTTATGGTTAGACGTTGTGATGGTTTACAGCCATGGGGACTTCTAACCAGCTTAATTCGAATTTTCTTCAACGCATACTCCTCCCCTATGCCTTAAGCTCTTCAACCTCTTTGCCGCGTATCTTGGCGACCTCTTCCCTCGTTTTGAGTGCTTTTAAGCCTTCAATTGTTGCATTTACCATGTTCAAGGCGTTTGCAGAGCCCAGGTTTTTCGTTAAAATATCTTTTACGCCGGCCAACTCCAGGACTGCCCGGACCGGACCACCGGCAATGACTCCGGTACCTTCAGAAGCCGGTTTTAATAAAACCCGTCCAGCACCAAAATGTCCCGTGATCGGATGGGTAATGGTTGTCCCTTCCATGGGAACAGCCACCATTTTTTTCTTGGCGTCTTCAATACCCTTGCGAATGGCTTCGGGCACTTCGCCGGCTTTACCCAGACCGGCTCCTACCGTCCCGCTTTCATCTCCCACGACAACCAGCGCGCTGAAGCTAAAGCGGCGACCGCCTTTGACTACCTTGGCCACCCGATTGATTTTGACAACACGTTCTGTAAGTTCCCCTTTGGGTTCAACTTTTGGCAAGCTTTACCCTCCTTCCTTAATGATCGTTTAAAATTTAAGCCCTTTTTCTCTGGCTCCTTCGGCCAGGGCTTTTACTCTCCCGTGATAGAGATAGCCACCGCGATCGAACAAAACCTGTTCGATCCCTTTTTCTTTAGCGCGTTCTGCCAGGCGTTCCCCAACTACTTTAGCTGCTGCGGCATTCCCGGAAGGTGATAATTGGTTGCGCAAACCCGGTTCCAGTGATGACGCAGAAACCAGGGTTATTCCTGCCTGGTCATCGATCAATTGGGCATAGATGTGTTTTAAGCTTCGGTAGACGTTGAGTCGGGGACGTTCAGCTGTCCCACTGACCTTTTGCCGCACCCGGCGATGTCGTTTTTTCCTGGCCAAAAGCTTCTCATTTGTCCTTGCCACCTTTTTTCACCCCTTCATGCGATACTGCCATCAGGCAAGATAGATTATTTCCCTGCTTTTCCAACTTTACGCCTGATGTATTCCTGTTCATACTTAATCCCTTTTCCTTTATAGGGTTCGGGAGGACGAATACGTCGAATCCGGGCTGCTGTATCTCCAACGCTTTCCTTGTCGATTCCTTTCACCACCACTTTGGTCGGAGATGGAACCTCTATCTCAATGCCCTCCTCCGGTGTTAACTGGACCGGTTGTGAATACCCAACGTTCAGCACCAGGGTCTTTCCCTGGAGCGCTGCCCTGTAGCCCACACCGACCAGTTCCAGGTTCTTTGAAAACCCCTCCGTAACCCCTTCAACCATATTTGCCAGTATTGTGCGCCCCAGTCCATGCATGGACCGGTGTTCCTTGCGGTCTGATGGGCGGAGTAAAGAAACCTGCTTGTCTTCCATTTTGATCTCCAGGCAAGTCGGAACCTGTCTTTGCAGCTGACCTTTGGGTCCTGTTACCTCAACCAGGTTGCCCGGTTTAACCTTAATTCCCACCCCTTCAGGAATCGGGATGGGTTGTTTACCTATACGTGACACAATTACCACCTCCTACCAGACATAGCATATCACTTCGCCGCCCAGGCCTGCCTTGCCGGCTTCCTTATCGGTCATCAGTCCCTGGGATGTAGAAATGATGGCGATTCCCAATCCGCCCAACACTCGCGGCAGTTCGTCTTTTTTCGCATAGACCCTCAAACCAGGCTTGCTGATGCGTTTGATGCCCGTAATGGCACGCTGGGAATCCCGACCGTACTTGAGATAGAGCTTTAACATTCCCTGCTTGTTGTTGGAAATCCGCTCAAAATCCTTGATGTATCCTTCAGCTTTTAAAATTTCGGCAATCGCATCCTTCATCCTGGAAGAAGGAACCTCAACCTTTTGATG
>PWWY01000222.1 GCA_003561325.1 Syntrophomonadaceae bacterium
CTTTCTTCCGGTGGGGACGAAATTGATTATTAAGGAATCCGTACCGGACTGTTCATCGTTGGCCCTGTAAACCCTGTGCTTCCAGGGTTTTTTCTTTCATTTTTGCTGGAACCATGGAGGAGGTTTGGCCTATGCATTCCCCGCGAGATTACCCGGATGAAAAAACAGCAGAAGAGCTCAACCGCAAATACGGTGATCAGCCCTTAGAAGATGATGAACCGCTGCAAAGCCGGCGCTATTTCCTGTTCCGCCTGGTTGCGATCCTGGTGGTGCTGGTTTTTGTGATCTTCTCCCTGGGCAGCTTGCTGCGATTTTTCCCCTGGCCGGCCCTCGATTTTTTGAGCGAATCCAGGGAATTAAGCGGGGATCCGGTCGTCCAGGAACTCCGTGAGGCGGTGGTGAATATCCGTGTCGTATCAGCGGGTACTGGAAGCTCTTTGAGCCGGACCCGGGGCGGCACGGGATTTAACATCAGCCCTGACGGTTTGGTTATCACCAACAGGCATGTCCTGGAGGACGGCCGCATGATTTTCGTCTTGTTTCCCGGTCACGGCATATTCCAGGTGAAAAACTGGGTAGAATATCCCGGTGCAGATCTTGCAGCTGCCTACATTGAAGGAAAGGATCTGCCTGTAGTTCAGCTGAGTGACCAGGGTTTACCTCCACCGGGAGAAGAAGTCCTGGTGATCGGCAATCCCCTGGGTTTTTCCCGGGTAGCCGCCCTCGGCTCTATCGAAGGGTATCGGCAGTTCAATGGCGGAATGGGCCAGCGTGTGATGGAGATATCGGCACCGATCCACCCGGGCAGCAGCGGGAGCCCGGTATTTGATCACCATGGGGAGGTAGTGGGTGTTGTCTTCGCCACGTACCTGGTAGAAGAAGGAGAAGAGGGGCGGGGTCTTTGTGTACCGCTGGACGCATTAAAAGATTTCGTTGACGCCCTGAGAAGATAAAATTTATTTAAGAACAATAATTCGATGCAGGGCTTTTCCTTTTTTTAGCGAATATATTATATCAGGCAGAACAAGATTGCCGCCAGGTTGTTCCATATGATATCGGAGAAAATCAAAGAAAACAGAGACAAAGAAATAAAGAAACAAAGAGCAAAAAGAGAAAGAGGTGCCTGTTGTGTTGAGCTTGGAAAATGTGGGGTTGATGTTGAACGTAGGTGAGCAGAAGATCCGGATCCTGGATGACGTCAACGTCAATTTTGAGAAAGGCAAAATGTATGCAATTACCGGACCCAACGGGAGCGGCAAGTCTTCGGTGGCCAGGGTCATCATGGGGATCTTCCAACAAACCTCGGGCCAGGTACGTTACCTGGGAGAGGATATCAGTGATCTATCAGTCACGGAGCGAGCGCGGAGCGGGTTCGGCTATGCATTTCAGCATCCGGCGCGGTTTAAAGGGTTAAAAGTCAAAGATTTAATCGAAGTTGCTTTGAAACACGGTGACCTCTCGGACTGTAAGTGTTTGCGGAATATCGGCCTCTGTCCTGAAGATTACCTGGAGCGGACCCTGGACAACAGCTTATCGGGGGGAGAGATAAAGCGCATTGAAATTGCGACCTTGCTGGCTCAAAATCCCAAGGTCAGGATCTTTGACGAGCCCGAAGCGGGTATCGATCTCTGGAGCTTCGAGCAGCTCATCGATGTGATCGGCACAAGCCACGACGAAGATAAAATAACCGTGATCATATCTCACCAGGAAAAAATCTTAAACATGGTTGATGAAATTATCCTGGTTGTGGATGGCGGGATACAGCTCCAGGGTTCCTGTGATGAGATTTGGCCGAGAATTCGGGACAGCGCTACCTGTGCCTGTAAACAAAACTGCAAAAAGGAGGGTGAAATCTATGCTGACTGCCCTCGATAGGAAACTTTTAAAGGAAGTCGCTGATCTGCATGACCACCCGCCGGGAGCGTTTAACATTCGAAAAGACGGTGAGGGAATCGAAAGGCGATCACTGCCCGGCATAGAAATAATACCGAAAAAAGATAAACCAGGAATTGATATCATCGTCGAGGCCGGAAAAACGGGCACCGTGCACATCCCGGTAATCCTGACTTCGACGGATTTGCAGGACCTGGTCTACAATACCATCGAGATCGGTGAAGGGGCCGACATTTTACTGGTGGCCGGCTGCGGCATTCACAATCCTGGCTCCGGAAAGTCTCAGCACGATGGCGTCCATGAAATTAATATCCGGAAAAATGCCCGCTTGCGCTACGTGGAAAAGCACTTTGGAGAAGGTGAGGGCACTGGCCAGCGGGTTTTAAACCCCAAAACGGTGATCCGGGTGGAAGAAAAAGCCTATGCCGAACTGGAGCTGGTGCAGATTCGCGGCGTTGATACCACATCCCGGGTCACGGAGGCTAACGTGGAAGCCGGGGGTCAGCTGGTGATGTTTGAGCGCTTGCTCACCGACGGGGAACAATTTGCCGAATCGGTGATGGTGGTTAAACTCAGCGGAGCTGCCAGCGCGGCCCGCATCGTTTCCCGTTCCGTGGCGCAAGGTTCATCGCAGCAAATCTTTAAGCCGCAGCTCATCGCCTATGCAGCGGCCAAGGGTCACGTGGAGTGCGATTCCATTATCATGGACCAGGCAGTGGTGCGTTCGATTCCAGAGATTTGGGCTGAACATGGTGAGGCGGAACTGGTGCATGAAGCGGCCATCGGGAAGATTGCCGGTGAACAATTGATGAAACTTATGGCCCTGGGTCTGACCCCGGAGGAAGCGGAAGAAAAGATTATCAGCGGGTTTCTAACATAATTTATAATCAAAAGGAGCAATCAGCATGGATTCCCAGGACTGGGCGGTCTATTGTGCAGACTGTGACAAATGGCTAAACAGCCATGACGGCAATAAAGAGGAAATGCTTCGCATTACGTTTCTTCACTTAAAAGAAGCTTCCTTTCGCAGCCATATTGTTTATATCGGATATCGCCTGGGAGGTTTTTTTAAGCACAGCAATTACCTGGCCTTCCGTTTTAACCACCGTGTGGGACAGGTTGCGGATTTCCTGGATGAGGATGGTTCCAAGGAAGATAAAATAAAGACGCTTCTGCATAAATTGGACCACCTGGAAAGCCCGAACACTTGATTGCTTATGGCGCCGGCCAAAATATTCCCTGGGGTGATAGCTCGCCTTGATCAAACCTTAAAAATTCCGGCTTAACAGCTAGCCAGTAAGGGTTTTTCCCGGTCGCAATGGCACCCATTTGATGCTGCAGTCCCAGCAAAGAGGCGCCGTTTTTTGTTGCTAGCTCCAAGATGACCCCGGGGGGAAGTCCGGCCCGGGCAAAAAGCAGCAGCTCCTGGGCGTAGCCTTTTTCCCAGGATACCCCCGGAGACCCGGCGTCCGTGCCGATCCCCAGGGTTACGCCGTGGCTGTAGGCCCGATTAATCATTTCCAGGTGCTGCTCTACAGCCTGCCTGGCTGTATCTGCCCGGCTGGCTTGACCACTGCGCCGCAAGCTATCGGACAGGGCTGCCATGGGTGCCACGGTGGGGACCCAGGCGATCTTTTTCGCAGCCATTCTTTCCAGGGACTCGTCAGAAATAAAATAACCGTGTTCCACGGTGTGCACCCCTGCTTCTATGGCAATCTGAACGGCTTTGTCCGAGCTGGCATGAACCATCACCGGCATTTCTTGTTTTTTTGCGGCTAGGACAATATATTTTAATTCTTCTACGGAAAACTGCACCGGTCCTACGGTGCCCGGCTCATCCAGGTTAACCAGTCCGGACAAGACGACCTTGAGCTGGTTAATCCCGATTTTTTTTA
>PWWY01000184.1 GCA_003561325.1 Syntrophomonadaceae bacterium
CATTTCAGCGCAGCAGCGGCCAGCACACCTTCCGGGGCGCCTCCGATGCCGAAAAGAATATCCACCCCGGCCTCTTCGATGGCCGTGGACAATGCAGCGGAAACATCGCCGTCACTGATTAATCGCGCCCGGGCCCCCAGCCTTCTCAACTCTTTAATGATGTGCTCGTGCCGCGGTCGATCCAGGACAATGGCTACAATGTCTTCCACTTCTTTGCCCAGGGCCCGGGCCACATTGCGCACGTTGCTCTCTACCGAATCGTCCAGGTTGATGCATCCCGCGGCTTTTGGTCCAACCGCGATCTTATCCATGTACATGTCCGGGGCGTGCAGCAGACAGTTGCGGGGAGCCACCGCCAGCACAGACAGGGCATTAGGCAGTCCTTTGGCCAGCAGGTTGGTCCCCTCCAGGGGATCTACGGCCACGTCAACCTGGGGCGGGGGGCCCGCGCCGACCTTTTCCCCAATGTACAACATCGGTGCTTCGTCCATTTCCCCTTCCCCGATGACCACGATCCCGTCAATATAGACTGTATCGAAGGCTCGCCGCATCGACTCCACGGCCGCCCGGTCAGCGGCTTCTTTATCGCCGCGTCCCATGAGCCTCCCGGAGGAAAGGGCAGCCGCTTCTGTTACGCGCACGAATTCCAGGGCAAGTTCTCGTTCCACCTGTATACCACTCCTTTACCGGGTCGGCAATCCCCTCACGTTACTCCCCCGGGAGAATTGCCCCCAAAAAATCATGATCACCCCATGTTTTTCTGAACTTTTTCCCAGTCCGCCAGGAACCGCTGGATACCCCGGTCTGTCAACGGATGTTCCGCCATCTGCTGGAGTACAGAGAAAGGCAGCGTCGCGATCTGGGCGCCCGCCGCCGCAGATTCATGAACATGCCTGGGGTGTCGAATGCTGGCGGCGATTACCTGGGAGGCCAGCTTCTGCCGCTCCAGCACGGTCACCATTTCTCTAATCAGTCCCATGCCGTCCCAGCCGATGTCATCGATCCTTCCCACGAAAGGACTGATATAGCTGGCACCAGCCCTGGCGGCCAGGAGCGCTTGATTCACCGAAAACACCAGGGTTACGTTGCAGTGAATGCCCTCCGTTACTTCCAGTTGGGACACCGCCTTTAAGCCTTCCACCCCCATGGGAATCTTCACGACAACATTGGAAGCGAAACGGGCCAGGCGGCGGGCTTCTACCACCATATCCTCCGCACGGGTGCTCACCGCTTCCACGCTGACCGGGCCATCTACCTCCTGGCAAATGGCCTTGATCATTTCCTCAAAACTGCCTTCTTCCCGGGCTACCAGGGTGGGGTTGGTTGTGACCCCGCTGATAATGCCCCAGGAAACCGCCTCCCGAATCTCCTGGATATTGGCCGTATCCAAAAAGAATTTCACATCCGCACCCTCCCGTCATTCATGGTGAAAAAATATCATGCTTTCCCCGCACAACCGAAAAGTCGCATTTTTTCTTTAACCACGGCTTTCATGGCCTCTTTTGCCGGTCCCAGGATTTTGCGGGGATCGATGTTTTCCGGCTCTGCAGCCAAAAAGGATTTGATCCCCCCGGTGAAAGCCTGTCGCAATTCCGTATCGATATTGATCTTGCGCACACCCAGCTCAATCCCCTTTTTTATCGCGGTATCAGGCACCCCGGAAGCACCGTGCATCACGATCGGCACCCCGGTTAGTTCACGGATCTGCTTTAGCCGTTGAAAGTCCAGCTTGGGCTCGCCCTTGTAGGGGCCGTGGGCCGTCCCGATGGCGATGGCCAACGCGTCAACCCCGGTTTCATCAACAAACCGCTTCGCTTCGAGCGGATCCGTATACATGGTATCGCGCTCTTCCACAGAGATATCGTCCTCAGTGCCGCCGATCTTACCCAGCTCTCCTTCCACGGAAACACCTACCGCCCGCGCAACTTCTAGCACCCGGCAGGTTGTGGCAATATTCTCCTCCAGGGGAAGCCCGGAACCATCATACATCACCGAACTGAAACCGTGTCGAATGCAGCGCATGACCTGGTCGAAATCCGTTCCATGGTCCAGGTGCAGCACCACCGGGAGATCAGCCCCCAGGGTCGCGGTTTTAACCAGGGAGACGATATGCTCCAGTCCGGCATAGCGGATGGCTCCCTGGCTGGCCTGCAGGATCACGGGGGCCCGCTCCTCCTGGGCTGCTTCGATGATCGCCTGGACAATCTCCATGTTGTTGGCATTAAAAGCCCCGACCGCGTAATGGCCTTTTTCTGCCGGGCCAAGCACGTCCCGTAACGTAACCAAACTCATCGTCTTCTCTCCTTCCCAGGATGATCGAGAACTACCTTTACCGCTTCCCCGCAGCCTTAAACCCGCAGCCTAAAACAGCAAAAGACAAAGCCAGACCGGGGCGCTCTTCCCGGTTCCAATTTTCCCCTGGCCACTGCCGGCATCTTAATTGTATCGGTGTCGGATGTTCTCAGGCGGAAGGGATACCGCCGGGAAGACTTTCAAAGATTTGCGCCACCAGGGGAACCAGGAAAACAATAAAAAGGAGAATGAACAGAAAAAAAACTGTGATGACAACAATGGCAGGCATGAAATATACCAGGGAAGCGCGACCCCAGGAAAAATTGTGTACCGCTTTTATTCCGGCTACTTTCAGGCTCACAGACCAGAGAAAAGCTGCCAGGGAGATGAGTCCGACAATATTGAAGGTGGTATAGCGCGAGAAGAGACCGCCCAGGGCCACAATCACGTAGGGCAAGTTGGCATAACCCAGGACCGCACCCAGGCTCGAGGGGTTGCCTTCACCTCCGAAAAGCCGGGACACAAACTGCAGCACAGCGACAGAAAGTAAAAAATAAAGCGGCCCAAAAACCAGGTAAAGAAGAACAGACACCAGGGGAATAAAGCGCAGCATCCCTTCAATGATCTCCAGGGGAATCAGGGGAGCGAGGTCCGGCGTAACCCAGGATGAAATATCCTGTTCCGTAACAGCAGGAATATTTACCGTGGCCAGGGATACAATCACGTTGACGACCAGGTAAACTGCCAGGCCATGCCAGACTGTTCTTGCCGAAGCGATCCTGGTCAGTCCCCTGCTGGGTTGAAACAGTGTATCGTAAAAATCATCAAGAAACCCTATTAGCATGTGAGCTCCTTTCTAGGGAAGAAGAAACAACATTTGTTCAAAAAAAGGCCATAATTGTGCCAGGCCTGCATCCCGGCCGCCCACGGCAAAGCGTGTCCAGAAGTCCCTGGTGCGGTAGCGATGAATCTGCGGTTCTCCGGGGATATCCGCCAGTTCGGCCGCCTTGTCGATGGCATCGTACAGGTTCCCCAGCTGATCCACCAGGCCGGCTTCCAGGGCCTGCTGTCCGGTCAAAATGCGCCCGTCCGCCAGGGTTAGAACTTCTTCCCGGTCCAGAGAACGGCGCTCGGCAACCAGGTCAACAAACTGGTTGTAGATGTCATCGATCATCTCCTGGAAAAAAAACCGCTCCTCCTCTGTGAGGGAACGCCCGGGATTAAGGGCATCTTTATAAGGCCCGCTTTTAATGACTTCGTATTCAATGCCCAGCAGTTCATAGAGGCCTTCCGCATGGGAAGCATTGATGATGGTCCCGATGCTTCCCGTAACCGAAGCGGGACTGGCGATAATGTGATCCGCTGCGCAGGCGATCATGTAGCCTCCCGAAGCGGCCACATCGGCCATTGAGACTACGACCACCTTACCCTTGTCTCGAACGCGCTCAATCTCCTGGAATACTTCCTGGGAGG
>PWWY01000118.1 GCA_003561325.1 Syntrophomonadaceae bacterium
CCTTCATGTTATGGCCCTGCGGACAGTGCGTTGCCCTGCAGGGCCCTCGTGTGGCTGTGAGATGACGAGGAATCTATATCCCCGTTGGTATCAAAGTGGTGATCTGAAGCGAAATTAAAGCCCGATTTCCCTCTCTGGGCTTCAATAACTGCAGCAATCAAGGCAAGAGTGGGGGAAGACTTCCCTGGCTGTATACAGAGGCTCTGTCGCCAGCTTGACCCCACACCGCGGCACGGCGGTGTTTCGCCTCTCGGGCTGCAAGCTTTAGCCTGCCGCCCCGGAACGGCTTTTTTTCTCCAGCTTTTCCGCGCCGATCTGTTCGCGAAAGACCCGCTGGTCCGCCCGGGACTTCAGGAGCAGGTTCAGGGTGTGTTCGATGGTGCTGCCTTGCAGCCGGTCCCGGTTCAGGCTCACCAGGGCGCGGGCCCAATCCAGCGTTTCCGCGATGGAAGGTTTTTTCCGTATTTCGGCATTCTGGCGGATCACGTGGACCGCCCGGGCGATTTCCGCGGTGAGGCGTTCCCCGGCCTCGGGAACCTTGGCCTTGATGATCTCCATTTCCCGCTCCACGCCGGGGAAGTCCAGGTAGATAAACACGCAGCGGCGCTTCAGCCCGTCAGACAGCTCCCGCTCGCTGTTGCTGGTCAGGACCACCATGGGAATCTGCCGGGCCTTGACGGTGCCCAGCTCGGGAATGGAAACCTGGAAATCCGAGAGCACCTCGAAGAGGAATGCTTCGAACTCATCGTCGGACTTGTCTACCTCGTCGATGAGCAGCACCACCTTGCGCTCCGCCTGGATGGCCTTCAGCAAGGGGCGCTCCAGCAGGTACTCCGGGGAAAACAGGTCCGCTTCCAGCTGGGTGCCGGGTTCGCTCTGTCGGCTGATCTGGATCTTTAACAGCTGTTTCTGGTAATTCCATTCGTACAAGGCCTTATTCTCATCCAACCCTTCGTAACACTGCAGGCGGATCAGTTCCGTGTCAAACACTTCGGCCAACACCTTGCCCATTTCTGTTTTGCCCACACCGGGTGGGCCTTCAATCAAAAGCGGTTTATGAAGCTGCAGGGCCAGGAAAACCGTCAGCGAGGTCTCGTCATCGCAGATATACCCCACTTTTTCCAGGTTCCGCCGCAGCTCATCCAGCGTCATTTGCAAAAGACATCTCCCTTTCTGTACGCATGCTTTCTCTGTCAGCACCTTCTATTATACAAAAAAACGTCCAAAAAAAACACCCTTGCGGCCCAAATCGAGAAAAAAGTTTGGAATGATTCTCTCCTTAAAGTCATTCGCCGTATGAAAACAGCTTGAATTCCCGGGCCCGTTGTGGTAAAGTAAATAATAATGACTAGCTAAGTAATATTTAAGGAATAATTGGGGGGAATGGCAAATGATCTCCAAGAAAGCGGAATATGCCGTAAAAATCCTGGTGGAGCTGGCCCGCCGGGAAAAGGGAGTCTTCCTCTCTTCCCGTGAAATTGCCCGGGCCCACGAGATCCCCGTGACCCTGGTGGCCCAGCTGGTCTCCCAGCTCCAGAAAAACGGGCTCATTGAGAGCTCCCGCGGGGCCAAGGGGGGGATCCGGTTGGCCGTGGACCCCCGGTCCATCTCCGTCAAGCAGGCCGTGGAAATCTTTGACGGGCACCTCGGGATCAGCCGCTGCCTGAAAAGCGAGGAATACTGCGAAAAGACCGGCTACTGCCCCCTGCACGCAATCTGGAAAAAGGCCCAGGAAAAAATGCTGCAGGAGCTGGAAAAAACCAGCATCCTGCAGCTTTCCAAATCCTTTGCCGCCCGACCGGAGTATGCCACCCCCGCTTCTTAAAGCAGCTGCTCCAGTCGTTTGCGGGCGTTTTCGCTGCCCAGCTTCTGCCGCAGGGCTTTCAGTTCAGTCTCTGAGGGCTTTGCGCCTTCTGAGGGCTTTGCGTCGACAGCGCCTTTTTCTTGCTTTAAGCGGGCGATCTCCAGGATGTCCTGCCAGAGCTGCAGATTAAGGTCTTCCGCATCCCGGGAGCTCTCCCCGGAAATCAAGTCCAGGGCCTTTTCCCGCACCCCCTGGGGCAGGGTCAGATCCTTCATAATCTCCTCGGCCACGGTCTTACTTTTCTCCCGGATACACCGCGCCTGTTCTTCCGGCTGCTCCCCTGTTCCTTCCCCCTGACAGAGGGGGTAACCCACATCGTGCAGCAGCGTCGCAGCAATAATCACGGGGGGATCAGCCTCTTTTTCCGTTTCCAGCAGCGAGGAGGCGATGCGGGCCGCTTCTTCGGTAAGCTGAAACCGCTCCAAATCATCCTTGAAATAGCGCCGGGCCTCGATCTGCAGGCGGTCCTTCAGCGCTTCCGGTCGCTGCATGAAAATGCTGGAAATATCCCCCACGCACTGGTCAGCGTAAGCGCACCAGAGCGCGCACCCCAGGTTGAACTTGGGGTTGATCACCTGCTCGTGGCAGGCGGCGCAGGTTCGCTTGGCGTCGGTTTTCCAAAACTCGATCCAGCTCCCACAATGAGGGCATTCGTGTTCAAAAATATCCTCGGGTTTCCAGTTTCTGCGGTCCTGTCCAGGGCATTTTGCCGCTAACATGAAAATCGCCTCCTTCTCGTTTCAGGTCCCCAGGACGCGGGGTCCCGTCTGCCGGAAACGATGATAATACTAACTTAATTAGTTATATATATGATTCTATCACCTCTCCTTCCTCCTGTCAACTCCCTGGTGATCTTTTTGGGCTCTTTTGTGTGGCCTTTTGCCCCATCGCGATCTGTGTTATAATGCCCCTAAGAAAATTCTCACGAAAGAGGTGTTTTCTATGCCCAAGCTGACATTTGTTGGTCACGCCTGTTTTCTGCTGGAAGATGAGGGGAAGGAAACCCTTGTCTTTGATCCCTTTCTCAAGGGCAACCCCCTTACCGAGCTGCGGCCCGAAAAGGTCCCGGCCGATTATGTGCTGGTAACCCACGGTCACGCCGACCACCTGGGGGACGCCTATGAAATTGCCAAGCATACCGGCGCCCTGATTATTTCCACGGCGGAGATTGCCAGCGATGCCCAGGAGAAACGCTACAACGCCCATGCCCTGCACATTGGCGGGAAGCACGCCTTCCCCTTCGGCTTCGTCAAGGCCACCCTGGCCTTCCACGGCGCCGGCATCCCCGGGGGCCATGCCTGCGGTTTCGTGGTCAACTATTACGGGAAAATGATCTACTTCGCCGGGGATACCGGCCTCTTCGGCGACATGAAGCTCATCGGGGAGCTCACACCCCTGGATCTCGCCCTGCTGCCCATCGGGGATAACTTTACCATGGGGATCGACGATGCCGTCGTGGCCGCTTCTTTTTTGCAGGCTAAAACGGTCATCCCCTACCACTACAACACCTGGCCCCTGATCGAAGCCGACCCCGAGGAGTTCAAGAAAAAGGTGGAGGAAAAGACCACTTCTGAGTGTGTCGTCATTGCCCCGGGAGAAAGCTACAGCTTCTGAGTTTAGCGAGGACCCGGGAGGATCCGGGGCGGGGCGGTCCGCTAGAGACCGCCCGGTCCGACCCACAGGCGGCAGCAACGATGAACCCCCAAGCAGCAGCAACGAACCCCTTCCCGGAGAGCTAGAGCAGGCCTGAGACTTCGCCGCGCCCCCCGGGAAGGGGTTTTTCCTCTGTGCCTTTGCGGTGGGCACCCACCGGGACCGGAGTAGATCTCGTTCCCGCAGGGAGTTTTGATCCTGCCCCGGGCGATGTAAACC
>PWWY01000004.1 GCA_003561325.1 Syntrophomonadaceae bacterium
GAAAGAGGCCAATCATTGGCCCTTGTGGCGATTTTTCTGGTTGCATTGCTTGGCATAAGTGCATTCGTTGTAGATGCAGGGTATCTTTTTTTTCAGAGGAGGCACCTGCAGAATACTGCTGATGCCGCGGCACTGGCAGGAGCAAGGGAGTTGATAGATGGGGATGTATATGACATCGAAGCTGTTATTACTAGCTATGTAACGGCGCACGGTGTTGACGCGAACGATATTGAAGACTGGTCGGTGAATGGTAACCGTGTAACAGTTGAGTTAAGAGGAACAAGAAATTTATTTTTTGCGAGGGTTTTCGGATTTAATGATACGAGTGTCCCGGCCAGGGCTGTGGCGGCAGCTGGGAATATCATCGAAAAAGGGGGTCTCATTCCAATAGGGATGGAGGAGAGCTTATTTAATGAATTAAGTGAAACTTCCCCTCCTGATCCTGATGCAACTTTTGTTGAATTTAATCACGGGTTTGGTCCAGGTAATTGGGGTTGGATTAGTTTTTCAGGTCATGGGACAGGTTATAACCCTGTATGGTCTTCTCCTTATATTAAAACTGGTTATCCTGATCCCATTGCGATTGATCATCCTATAACTACAAATACTGGGGCTGCTATGAACAATCATGGGGCTCCTAATGTCCAGTACCATATAGATAATTATTGGGCAGCTATAAATAGCGGCAACGATCCATATATCCTCTACATTCCAATAGTAGAGGATACGGCTTCTAGCGGAGGTCCTCCTGGCGGAGGCGGCGCAGGTGGCGGAGCTCAACCAAGCACAATTAAAAAATTTGCAGCAATATATATTACCGGCAGTAGCGGGGGAGCAGCAGGTTATCAAATAGAGGGCAAACTAATTATAGATCAAACTATTACAACAGGAACTATTGGACCAACAATAGGTGATGAAGGACCACATGGTGTAGTTTTGGTAGAATAAACACATGTGTAACCACAGCTTAACATTTAGAGCATAAAGCAATAGATATATTAGCAAAGCGAAAGGGGCGTTGACTGTTTGAAAGCGAACAAAAAAATTATTATTCTCGCCGTAGTTATTGGCCTTATAACTGTCTTTGGTTTGAATTACTACTTAACCGTATACACCGAGAGTTCACCGGCGGCGGCCAGGCAAGTTGAAATGGTGCCTGTAGTCGTTGCTCAAAGTACCATTCCCCAGCATACTCGAATTACCGCTGAAATGGTGACCATGGAGAATTTGCCCGAAGATGCCGTCCACCCCGAGGCGCTACGCAATGTAAACGATGCGGTGGGAGGAATTTCCCGCTCCGATATCGTGCGGGGCGAGCAGGTACTGACGAGCCGGGTAGCTACGGAAGAAATGCGGGCCAGCCTTTCTTACAGGATTCCGGAAAGTATGCGCGCCATCTCGATTCCAGTGGGAGAAGTCTCCGGTGTTTCCGGGTTTATTTCCCCTGGGGACCGGGTGGATGTACTGGTGACGTATAATTATTTTTCTGAAGGAGAAGTTGCTGAAGGAGAAGAGGCGGTTGATAGAAGCGGGATGGTGACTACATATACAACCGCGCAAAACATGTTGGTGCTGGCAACCGGGGAACTGACGCAAGAGCAGGATAATGAAGAGCGTACACTAGTCAGCACAGTCACTCTTCTTGCCACTCCCCAGCAGGCGGAAGTTCTTTCTTTCGCCCATCAGCAGGGCTCTTTCCACCTGACCCTGCGCTCACCCCTGGATGAAGACATTCTTGATCTGGACTACTATAACATAGAAAACTTCGAAACTTTTAGGGAGAGGTGATAGCGTGGACCGTATAAAAGTTATGGTCGTGGAGGATGAGGTTGAGGATCGTTCAACGATCATCGATTATCTTTCTAACGTGGAATACATTAACCTGGTTGCTGAAGCGGAGAGCGTGGAAGAAGCTGTAGACCTGATCGAAGAGGGGGAAACCCCCGATGTGATGCTGATCAGCGCTCTTATTCCGGGAGATGGCTATAAATTGGCAGAGAAGGTTGTTGCCGATTACCCCTGGATTTCCATGATCATGGTGGAGCGGGAATTGAAAGAAGAGACCATGCGCAAGGCCATCTTCGCCGGGGCCAAGGATGTGCTGATCTTCCCTTTTACCCCGGCCAAGCTTGTGGATGCCATCTACCGCAGCCATCAACTGGAGAAGAAAAAGCAGACCCTTGCCCGGGAAAAGCCCTCTGCCGTCAAGACCCGTAAGAAATCTCGCCAGGGGCAAGTAATAACAGTGTTTAGCACCAAGGGTGGGGTAGGGAAGACGTTTGTCTCTACCAACTTGGCTGTTTCCCTGGCCCAGAACACCGAAGATAAAGTGGTGCTCATCGACCTGGACCTGGACTTCGGAAATACGGCGCTGGCCTTGAATATCATGCCTCGCTACACCATTTCCGACGTGATTAATGAAATCCGTAACCTGGACCAGGACTTGATCGAAAGCTACTTAATTCCCCACCGCTCGGGGATCAAGCTGCTGGCGGCCAATGCCCAGCCCCAGATGGCCGAGTTTATTAACGCTGAGCATATCGAGATCATCATCAAGGTGCTGCAGACGGCCTTTGACTATGTGGTCGTCGATATGCCGGCCCGCTTTTATGATCCCGTGGATCCCGCTTTCCACGAGGCGGACCTTTTGTTTATGATCACCACCCAGGATGTGGCCACGCTGCGCAACTTGAAAGCTTCTCTGGCCGCGTTAAATTCTTTGAACTTTCCCAAGCACAAAATCAAACTTTTGCTAAACAAGGCGGAAACGCGCAGTGAGATTAAACCCAAAGATGTGGAAACCACCCTGAACAGCGAGATCTATGGAGTCCTGCCAGCGGATTACAAGCTGGTGTCTTCTTCCCTGAATAAAGGCATCCCTGTGGTGCTGCTGTACCCCCGGGCTAAGGTCAGCCGCAGTTTCCAGGAACTGGCCCGGCGCATCATCGGTGATGAAAATGTCATTCCGGTGAAGGCCCAAACTGCCCCGGAACCATCCAAATAAAAGGTGGGATGAGCATTGTTTTCCAATAACCCCAAGAAATTGAGCAGCAAGTTGAACGAGGGCAACCCGCCGTCTACTGAAAAAGAGAAAGTTTCCTCCGAAACGTACACGAAAAAGAAAAAAGAACTGGAAGAGATCGCCACGGAAACCTTGCGCCAGGTCATCGACACGGTAGACGACGGACTGGTCTTGGAAAAGCTGGACGCCTTTCAAAAGCGCCAGTTCATGGACCAGATCAACCGCACCGTGGAAGCGGTGCTGCTGGATTATGACCGCCACCTCTCCAGCAACGATAAGCAGCGGGTCGTTAAGTATGTGATCGACGAGATCTTCGGTTTCGGACCCATAAATTCTTTGATTAACGACCCCACCGTTACCGAAATCATGGTTAATGGTTGGGACCAGATTTACGTGGAACGCGATGGAAGATTGTTGCGTAGTGAGACCAACTTTCGAGACAATGCTCATGTGATGCACACCATCGACAAGATCATTACTCCTTTGGGGCGCCGCATCGACGAGAGCTCTCCCATGGTGGATGCCCGCCTGCCAGATGGGTCCAGGGTCAATGCAATTATTCCTCCTCTTTCGGTTAAGGGCCCTACCCTGACCATCCGGAAATTCTCGGCGGATCCGTTTACTACAGAAGATCTGATCAGTTTCGGCACGTTTACGCGAGAAATCGCTGCTTTTCTAAAGGCCTGTGTGCGCTCCAAGGC
>PWWY01000140.1 GCA_003561325.1 Syntrophomonadaceae bacterium
ACGATGAACAGGATGTTGACGAAGGGATATTTTTGCGGGCGCACGCTGTCTCGCAGGGGGATCATGAGCACAACTCCTTTTGACTATTATAGACCCTTGTTGGGATTTTTTCCAGTGGCCGTGATTTTTTTGCGGGATGGCCTGAGGGCAAATGCGGTCTCGATCCATAGATATTTCGCGAATGCGGGAGGTGACGCCGGATGGCAAAAGAAAAGGATGTCTGGCCGGAAATGAGGGAACAACCGCGGCGGGGAGGCGCGCGGTGGAAGAGCGGGCTCGCCGTTTTCCTGGGGTTCGCCCTGCTGGCCCTGCTGGCGGGCTGCCAGATCCTGGAGGAAATGGCCCTGGTCCGGCCCCTGCCCCGGGAGGACGCGATCAGACCGGGGGATCCATCCCCCTGGGAAGGCCAGCTGGAAGCCTCTGCCCGGGCCCGCCTGGCGGTCCCGGTCACGGGGCAGGTGGAAGCCGTGCTGGCGGCTCCCGGCCAGGAGGTGGCTGCCGGGGAGGAACTGCTGCGGGTGGACGACCGGGAGGCGGCCCTGGAGCTGCGGCGGGCGGAGGCCGAAGTGGCCCGCCTGCAGTCGGACCGGGAAAAGGCCCTGGGCCGTGATGAGCTGGACCTGCTGCGGGCGGAAATCGAGCTGGCCGAAGCGCGGCTGGCCTACCGGTCGCTGCAGAAGGAGCTGGTCATCGCCCGGCACCTGGTGGAAGAGGAGGAGCTGACCGCGGCCCAACTGGAAGAACTGCAGCTGCAGGCCGGGCTGGCCCGGCAGAAACTGCAGCTGCAGGAGCTCTTGCAGGAACAGCGGGAAAACGAGGAGAACACCGCCGGAGATTCCGGGGAGATCGGCCTGCTGGAAGGAGAACTGGCCCTGGCCCGGGCCGCCCTGGAACTGGCCCGGCAACGCTACGAGGCCTGCCGGGTGACGGCGCCCTTTAGCGGGCACGTGGCCGAGGTCGCCGTGCGGGAAGGGGAATGGCTGGAGGCGGGACGGACCGCCCTGGTCCTGGAACAGATGGATCCCCTGCTGCTCGTCTTGCAGGTGGAAGAGACGCGGCTGCACCTCTTCTCCCCGGGGGACTCCCTGGAGGTGCAGGTGCCGGCGGCGCCGGAGAGAGAGCGGCACGGCCGCGTCGCGGAGGTGACCTTCCTGGAAGCGGGCTGGTTCCGCGTGGAGATTGCCGTGGACAACCCGGAGGGCCTGCTGCGCCCCGGGATGACGGCCCGGGTGCTGCTGGAGTAAGGGCCAGCGGGTGCGGGTTAGAAGGCAGAAGACCAGGTAGAAAGAAGGTGCACCATGGAGCAGGAGCGCGGCAGCGGTGGAAGATCCGGGGAGGAAGGGGGCAAGATCACCTCCCCGTCGTACCTGAAAAAAGTCCTGCAGGAGCAGGGGTTGGCGCCCCACCGTCGCATGGGGCAGCATTTCCTCATCGATGAAAATATCCTGCAGAAAATCATTGCCGCCGCCCGGCTGGAACCCGGCGATCATGTCCTGGACATCGGCGCAGGCCCGGGGGCCCTTTCTCTCTCCATGGCCAGGCAGGTCTCCCGGGTGCTGGCCATCGAGTGGGACAGCGGCCTGGCCGCACTGCTGCGCCGGGAAGCCCGGCGGCGAGGACTGGAGAACATTTCCGTGGTGGAAGCCGACGTGAGGCGCCTGGACCTGGAGGAAACCTGCCGTGCCGCCTGGGGTGAGAGCCTGCTGCCTCCCCCCGGCGATCCCGCGGGCCCCGGTCCGGCCATCAAGGTGGTGGCCAACCTCCCCTATTACCTGACCACGCCCCTACTCTTTAAACTCCTGCGGGGGGCGCTGCCCCTGCGCCACCTGGTGCTGATGGTGCAGCTGGAGGTGGCCCGGCGAATCGTCGCCTCGCCGGCCACCCGGGATTACTGGGTGTTGACCCTGCTCTGCCAGTACTACACGGAACCGCAGCTGCTCTTCAACGTTTCCCGGCACGTCTTTTACCCGCAGCCGGCTGTTGATTCGGCCGTGATCGGCCTGCAGCCCCGCGCGGCGCCCCCCGTCGCTGTTCCCGATGAAACACTTTTCTGGCGCGTGGTCGACGCGGCGTTCAGCCAGCGTCGCAAAACCCTTTTAAATGCCCTGGAAGGGACCGCCTCCCTGGACCGGGAAGGGTGGCGGCGCGTACTGGAGCGAGCCGGGGTGGATCCGGCGCGGCGCGGCGAAACGTTATCCCTGGAGAGGTTTGCAATGATCAGCGAAATGCTTTATAATAAATAAGGATTATCGCATTTTTGCCCGATTTGCTGCCAGGACCTGGGGTAGTTGTTGGAAGAGGCGGCAGCAGCGCGGAAAGAAGGCCCAAAAATGTATTTTTACAGCCCATCGAAAGGGCGCCTGACCTTGGAAGAAACTTTCGGCGACGTGGTCAAATACATCAAGGAATGGCCCCGCGAACAATACAAGCTGATTATCGGCACGGACTCCCACAGCCACTACGATACCAGCATCATTTTTGTGACCGCCGTGATCGTGCACCGGGTGGGAAAAGGAGGGCGGTATTTTTTCCGACGGGAAAAACACCGCTACATGGAGAGCTTGCGGCAGCGCATCTTTTTTGAAACATCCCTGAGCCTGGATGTGGCCAGCCAGTTCACCGGGATGCTGGCCGAGAACGGCCACAGCCAGCTCAACGTAGAAATCCACCTGGACGTGGGCGAAAAAGGCGATACCAAGGAGCTGATCCGGGAAGTGGTGGGGATGGTCATCGGCAGCGGGTTCGACGCGCGGATCAAGCCTGACTCCTACGGGGCCACCAAGGTGGCCGACAAGTACACCAAGTAGCACCCGCAGGAAAAAGCGCGGCAGAGGGGCGGAATGAAGCGGAAACCCTTAATTTTTTTGGTCGAAAGACTTGACAGGGGCTTCATTTCCTGGTAAAATCCAGGTTTAATTTGACTTTCTGGCGTCGACGTGTTAAAATAGACGTTGAGGTGATGCGGATATGGCGGCAAAAAATGCCCTGGTTCAAATCCGCAAGGAATTGGAAAATCACGTCGGCGAAAAAATCAAGCTGCGTGCGAACCGGGGGCGTCGTAAGACCTTCGAGAAGGAAGGCGTTTTGGAAAGCACCTACCCCTCGATTTTTGTCATACGGGTCGAGGAGAAGCACTACAAACAGAGGCTCTCCTTCACCTACTCCGATGTGCTGACCGCAACAGTCGAACTAAGCCTCTTCAGCGGGGAGAACGAGACCATTTCTCTCTGCGCAGCAGCGAAGTAAATCAAAAAAATAAATAAAATCGCTTCGGAAAGAACTGATCCCGCGCCCGCCGCGGGATTTTTTATGTTCAGGCCCGGGGATTGCGGGCGCGCAGGTGGCGCAGCAGGGGAAGACCCAGTCCCAGCACGGCGATGCTCTGCCCCACGGCGATATAAAAAACGGTAATCCAGTAGGGGAACCGGAAAAAAGCGTAGAGGTAGAGGCTGACGATGAAGGCGTTGAGCACGATGGGGCTGGCGTAGGCGATGGGGGTGAAGCGGAAGCGGTAGGTCACCAGGGCCGCGATCAGGGTGGTGAGGCTGCCGAAGATAATATCTACGGCGCCCCAGGGGGATCCCATCAAGTTGGCCAAAAAACAACCCAGGAAGAGCCCCAGGATCGCTTCCGGGTAAATCATGGGCAGCAGGGTCAGCGCCTCGGAGACGCGCACCTGCACCG
>PWWY01000058.1 GCA_003561325.1 Syntrophomonadaceae bacterium
AGGGAGCCAAACTACGTTTTCCCTTTATCGTGTCCCGTTCTGCTCCCACATCCCTCAGTGTCGAGTTGGCCCGGCAACTGGGGATCACCCTGGTTGGTTTCCTGCGGGGCCGCCGCATGAATATCTACTCCCATGATGAACGTATCACCGTGTGAATATCATTCTCTTCTTAACTGCTTCGGGTTTAGTGACGTTGAAGTTCAAAATACTGGGGTTTTGTCTTGTACGTTTCTTCTTTTGCGCGCATGTCCTCCTGATCCACGATGAGGTGGCGCACATGCATGTCGATCCGGGAAACTTGAAATCCCGTCAAGCTTTCCAGTGTTTGCTTGATTTCTCGTTGTAAGCTTTCCAGCAGCGAGGGAATATTGCGGGTGCCGTAATAGAGCGTGAGTTCCAGGCTGATCAAGAGTCCCTTGGCGTCCGGCTGAATTCTACTCTTCTTGACCCGGGCGATTTCTTCTTTCTGTTCCGCTACGTATGAGGTAATTTGCTCGATCACGTGTTCCGAGAGGAAGTAATTTCCCAGGGAACTGTACAGCGGCCTGACAATGGTGTGTTCCAAGGCTTTTGGGGGCGGAGAGTGAGCTGACTTACTCTTTGCCAGGAAAAACGCCCGAATGTTTTCCAGCAAGTAGCCGGGAAAATCCTTTTCAATGGCAAAGGTCGGGATAGGGATCACGTGCCGGTTCTGCTTCACCCGGGCTTCCAATTCCTGGGAGATTTCTCTCGGTGATGCAATGTCTTCGATATGGGTCATGGACTCCGGTTGAGGGATGTTGAGCGTCGAGGCAATTTGCTGGATCATGCGCTCAGAAATCCCCAGGATCAGGATCTGGGGGGGGGTGATCCGTTCCAGGACTTCTCTTACCTGGCGAGCGTGTTCGGGATCGCTGAAAATGGCAACTTTCGTGGCAGCCATTTTTGTGGTTTCACGTTTTGCCGAGCGCCCTGCCAGGACATCATTGCCCTTAATCAGCAGTCCGTCATCGATGATGTATTCAATTCCTTTTCTATGGGCCAGCAAGGCGGAACGGTGGCTTTTTCCTGTCCCGCTGGGGCCAACCAGGGCATAGACCTTCATCTTTTCCTCCTAATATATCGGGTCTATCATAGCATAAAATATGATCCCTGTCGACGCATGAAAAAAAATAGAAAAAAAGCAGGATTCCTTCTAATTTTTACGAATATTCTAAGGGAAAGGAGGGAACGATCATTTGGGGTAATTAAGGTCGCACTGGTAACAGCAGGGAAAACAGGATATTCCGCATTTACAGTTTTGCGAGAAATGGAAAACAAAGTTGCCATTGCCGGCATTGCGGATCTAAGTGGTGATTTCTCCTGGTTAAAACAGGCTGAAAAACGACGCTATTTTGCCACCCAGGACCTGGTCAAGTTATTATCTCTTCCCGACATTGACGTGGTCCTGGACACCACGGATTCGCAAGAAACCAACCGGCTGATCCACGAGTTGATCAAACCAGTTGTTAATGTGATGGAAGCCCGGCCGGGAAACTTGCTCATGGCCTTGTTGCAGTCCAAGGAGGAACTTTTGGAGGCAAAAAGGTTGAAAAGTGAGCTGGGGGCGATCCTGGATTCGGTGCAGGATGCCATCGAAGCGGTGGACACCAATGGAGTAATCAAATACGTGAACCACGCTTTTACGCGGGTAACCGGTATTCCGGAGCAGGATCGGGTGGGGAAAAACATCTTCGAGGTATCCCCCCAGGGCGCCCTGGCCCAGTCACTCATTCGGCAGAAACCCGTTACCGGCTATCGCACCGTGGTGGGGGGGTCCGATGCCGAGGTAGTCTCCAACGCTGCGCCGATTAAAGTTGAAGGGGAGATCGAAGGAGCCGTAGTTGTTTTCCAGCCGATCACAGATATCTTGAAGCTGGTGGACGAGCTGCAAAAAAGTAATATTATCATTGAAAATCTTTACGAACGCATTGATCAAATAACAGGAAGTAAGTATACGTTTACAGAATTAATTGGAGAGAACAAGATATTCAAAGCAGCCGTTGACATGGCGAAACAGTCGGCCAAAAGCGACTCCCCGGTCTTGATCACGGGGGAGAGCGGCACAGGTAAAAAAATGTTCGCGCATGCTATCCATCACGCCAGCTCTCGTTACAGCCGTCCCTTTCTTAAACTGGATTGCGCAGCGACACCGGAAACCATCCTGGACATGGAGTTTTTTGGGTATGATAAGGGCGCCTTCAGCGGTGCTGTGCGCACCAAGCTGGGCCGGGCCGAACTGGCCGATGGTGGGACTCTTTTCCTGGATAACCTGGGAGAGGTCAACTTGAACTTCCAGGAAAAGCTTTTCAAGCTGCTCAGGGATAAGACATTCCGGCGAATTGGGGGCACTGAACCGATTCAGTCCAACGTGCGGATGATCGCCTCCACTTCGCAGGATCTCAAGGACCTGGTCCGCCGCGGACGCTTCAGGGAGGATCTCTATTACCATATACAGGCCATCGATCTACGTATCCCCCCGCTCCGGCGCCGCACGGAAGACATTCCCCTGCTGGTGAACCACTTTATCTCCATCTTCAACCGGAAATACGGGAAAAAGGTGAGCGAACTCTCCACAGAGGCCTTGCAGCTGGTGACCAACTATGAGTGGCCGGGCAATATTAAAGAACTGGAATTCATTATTGAACGCGCCATGGTTGTTGCGGAGGGGTCTAAACTAGAAAAAGAACACCTGGCTCCTTATATTGCCCGGTTCAGCGGGATGGGCATGCAGCAGTTTTCCGAGATTGTCCCTCTGGACAAAATGGAACAAATGATGCTGAAAACAGCTCTTTCCCGCTACGGAGAAACACTGGAAGGCAAGAAAAAAGCGGCTCAGGCTTTAAACATTTCCTTGGCGACCCTGTACAACAAGATAAAAAAATACAAGGCAAACTTGTAAACGAGGTTACAGGCGGGAATGCCTGGGAAGCAGAGGAAAGGAATTAACTTAATTCAGGAGGGGAAGTGGATTGAAACTATTTGAATTTATGGGGAAGGAGCTGTTCAAGGACTATGCCATCCCCGTACCTGAAGGCCGGGTTGTGCGCACCCCTTAAGAGGCGGCAGCGGCTGCGGAAGCCATCGGGTCCGTCGTGATCAAGTCCCAGGTCTTAACGGGCAAGCGCGGCAAAGCCGGCGGCATTGCCTTCGTGGATGATCCCCGGTCCGCACAGCAAGAAGCCCGGCGCCTGTTGGGGATGGAGATCAGCGGTTTTCCGGTGGAACACCTCCTGGTGGAAAGCAAGATCCGTATCGACAAGGAGCTCTACCTGGCCGTTACCCTGGACGGTGGGCAGCGTTGTCCCCTCATCCTGGCCTCCCTGGAAGGCGGCATGGATATCGAAGAGGTCCCCGAAGCGCAGATCGTCAAGTACCCCGTTGACGTGACCCTGGGTCTGCGGCCCTTCATGGCGCGGGAAATCTGCCGCCGCCTGGGTCTCCAGGGCGAAACGGCCAAGGCCTTCAGCGACCTGCTGTTTAAGCTATACAGGCTTTTCCAGGAGATGGACGCGGAGCTGGTGGAGATCACCCCCCTTGTGATCAGCGGCGACGGACTGCTGGCCGCTGATGCCAAGGTCACCATCGATGAGGACGCGCTCTTCCGGCACAAGTCTCTCCCCCGGGTGGAGGAAAGGACTGACCTGGAGAAAAAAGCCCACGACCTGGGCCTGGCTTACGTGGAGCTGGGAGGCGACATCGCCGTTATGGCCAACGGTGCGGGCATGGCCATGGCCACCCTGGATATGCTGCACCACTACGGCGGCAAGCCGGCCAACTTTTTGGATGCCGGCGGCGGCGCTGGCGTGGAACAGACGGCCCGTGCCCTGGAACTGCTGCTGGCCACCGGGCCCAAGGTGATCATGATCAACATCTTCGGCGGCATCACCCGCTGCGACGACGTGGCCAAGGCTTTTGCCACAGTCAAGGAAGCGAAAGACCTGACTATCCCCGTGGTCTTCCGGCTGGTGGGCACCAATGAAGCCGCGGGCCTGGAAATCCTCCGCGGGATCGGCATCCAGGCATACCGCACCATGCAGGAGACCGCCCAGAAAGCCGTGGAGCTCTCCCGGCAAAGCAGCGCATGAGCGCAACCCTGAAAGGAGGTGTGAAGCCCCGTTTCTCCTGAAAGAGAAGCAGGGCTGTACATGGCCATATACATTGATGAGAAAACCAGAGTAATGGTTCAGGGCATCACCGGCAACCAGGGGTCTTTTCATGCCCGCCAGATGCTGGCCTACGGCACCCGGATCGTTGCCGGCGTCTCCCCCGGTAAGGGGGGGCAGGAAGTGGAAGGGGGTCCCGTGTTTGACACGGCGGAAGCCGCCGCGGTGCAGGAGCGCCCCGATGCCTCCATTTTATTTGTGCCCGCGGCCTTTGCCTTGGATGGCGCCCTGGAGGCGTTGCACGCCGGCATGAAAGTTGTCGTCGTGATCACCGAAGGGATCCCCGTCCACGATGCTATGACGATGATCGCCACGGCCCGGCAGAAAGGGGCTGTCGTCGTGGGTCCCAACACCTTTGGATTGGTTTCCTCGGGGAAATGCAAGATCGGGATCATGCCCAACCAGATCTACACCCCGGGCCCCGTGGGAGTCGTTGCCCGCAGCGGCACCTTGAGTTATGAGATCGTTGCCAACCTGCAGGAAGCGGGATACGGCACCTCCACGGTCGTCGGCTTAGGCGGCGACCGCGCGGTCGGATTGAACTTCATCGACGTCCTGCCGGAACTGGAAGCGGACCCCGAGACGGAGCTTATCGTCATGGTAGGCGAAATCGGCGGCACGGCGGAAGAGGAAGCGGCCAAGTATATCGAGGCCCATGTCAGTAAGCCGGTCATTGCGTACCTGGCCGGTAAAAGCGCCCCCCCCGGCAAGCGCATGGGCCATGCCGGCGCCATCATTGAGCGCGGCCGGGGCACCTTCCAGGCCAAGGTCGAAGCCTTGAGCGCCGCTGGCGTTGAAGTTGCCGAACTTCCTTTCCAGGTTCCGGAGCTGGCCCGCAAGATCCTGGCGTAATCGCCCGGATATGACCCTATGATCCTATGAAAAGGGAGGAAGGCCCATGTTTAAAGACGAAAAAATGCAGGAATTAAAGGAAAAAATGGCGGCATGGGAGCAGAGCCTGCAAAAAAGCCTGGAGAAAAGACCGGAACGCAAGCCGGACTTCAAAACGGATTCCTATATCCCCGTGGAGACGGTCTACACACCCCTGGACCTGGAGGATTTCGACTACCTGGAACAGTTAGGGCTTCCCGGGGAGTACCCCTTCACCCGGGGAGTGCAATCCAACCTCTACCGCGGGCGGCTCTTTACCATGCGCCAGTATGCCGGTTTCGGCAGCGCGGAAGAAACCAACAAGCGCTTCCGTTACCTCCTGGAGCAGGGGCAGACGGGCCTGAGCATTGCTTTTGACCTGCCCACCCAGATCGGATACGACTCGGACCACTCCCTGGCCCGGGGCGAAGTGGGAAAAGTTGGCGTCGCCATCGACTCCCTGAAAGACATGGAGATCCTCTTCGACCAGATCCCCCTGGACCAGGTCACCACCTCCATGACCATCAATTCCCCGGCGGCCATCATTTTGGCCATGTACCTGGCCATGGCGGAGGCGCAAGGCGTAGACCTGAAGCAGCTGGGCGGCACCATCCAAAATGATATCCTGAAAGAATATGTGGCCAGGGGCACCTATATTTTTCCTCCCGAGCCCTCCATGCGGCTCATCACCGATATTTTTGCCTACTGCGGGGAGAAGGTGCCTTCCTGGAACACCATCAGCATCAGCGGCTACCACATCCGCGAAGCGGGCTCCACCGCCGTGCAGGAGATCGCCTTTACCCTGGCCAACGGTATCGCCTACGTGGACACCGCGATCAAGGCCGGCATGGACGTGGACCAGTTCGGGCCGCGGCTCTCCTTTTTCTTCAACGCCCACCAGAACTTCTTCGAAGAGATCGCCAAGTTCCGGGCGGCCCGGCGGATCTGGGCCAAGATCATGAAAGAGCGCTTCGGCGCCAAGAATCCCCGTTCCATGATGCTGCGTTTCCACACCCAGACGGCGGGCTGCAGCCTGACGGCCCAGCAGCCCATGGTCAACATCATGCGCGTGGCCTTCCAGGCCTTGAGCGCCTGCCTGGGAGGAACCCAGTCCCTGCATACCAACTCGTATGACGAAGCGTTGGCCCTGCCCAGTGAGCACGCCGTCTTAATGGCCCTGCGCACCCAGCAGGTGGTGGGTTACGAGCTGGGCGTCACCGACACCGTGGATCCCTTGGGTGGCTCGTACTTCGTGGAGCGCTTGACCGACCAAATCGAAGCGCAGGTTTTCAACTACATTGATCAGATCGACAAGCTGGGCGGCGCAGTCCGGGCCATCGAGCAGGGGTTCATGCAGAAGGAGATCCAGCAGAGCGCTTACGAATACCAGAAAGAAGTGGAGAGCAACCAGCGGGTCGTCATCGGCGTGAACAAGTTTGTGGTCCAGCAGGACGATCCCACGGACCTGCTCAAGATGGACCCCACGGTCGCCGAACGTCAGGAGGAGAAGCTCAAGAAGCTCCGCGAAGAACGTCAAGGCCAGCAGGTGGCCGAAACCCTCAAGAAGCTGCGCAGCGCGGCCCAAACCGATGAAAACCTCATGCCCCTGATCCTGGACGCGGTGAAAGCCTATGCCACCATCGGCGAAATCTGTGACGTGCTGCGGGAAGTCTTCGGGGAATTCCAGCAACAAGTGTTGCTCTAAGCCCGTCTAGGAAAGGAGCATGAAACATGGCAGAGAAGAAGATTCGTGTTTTGGTGGGAAAAATTGGCCTGGACGGCCATGACCGGGGTGCCAAGGTGATCGCCCAGGCCTTTAAAGACGCCGGCATGGAGGTGATCTACACGGGCCTGCGGCAGACCCCGGAGAAGATCGTGGAAACGGCCATCCAGGAGGATGTGCAGGTTGTAGGTTTGAGCATACTTTCCGGGGCACACATGCAGCTGCTGCCCCCGGTTTGCGAGCTGCTGCGCAGCCAGGGAGCCGGAGATATCCTGGTCATTGCCGGCGGCGTGATTCCCAAGGAGGATATATCCTTTTTGAAACAAGCAGGAGTTGCCGAGGTGTTTACTCCAGGGACACCGACGGGTTTGATCATAAACTTTGTTAAAGATCATTTATCTTGAAAGGGGGTACATCATGCTTAAAAAGATCGACCACATTGGCATTGCCGTGAAAAACCTGGAGGAGGCCCTGGCCTTCTATGAAGATGCCCTGGGTTTACAAGCGACGGGCACGGAAGTCGTGGAAGAACAGAAAGTGAAAATTGCTTTTCTTCCCCTGGGGGAAAGCAAGCTGGAGCTGTTGGAATCCACCTCACCGGACGGTCCCGTAGCCAAATTTATCGAGGCTCGTGGTGAAGGGATTCAACACATTGCCGTCCGCGTGGACAACATCGAAGAAATGCTGCAAGAAATGGAAGAGAAAGGGGTTCGTCTCATCGACAAGCCCCCCCGTTACGGCGCGGGAGGCGCGCGCATTGCATTCTTACATCCAAAATCGACTTCTGGTATCCTGCTGGAACTCTGCCAGCGCAACGAGGAGGAAAAATAAACAGTGGAAGACAAACTAAAATTTCTAGAAGAGAGACGACAAGTCGTTTTCCAAGGCGGCGGTGATAAACGCATCGAGGACCAGCATGGCAAGGGCAAATTAACGGCCAGGGAACGGCTGGAGCAGTTCCTGGACCCGGACAGCTTTGTGGAAGTCGGCACCTTTGTGCAGACCGGCTTGGAAGATGCCAGCACCAATGAAATTCCCCTCCCCGGGGAAGGGGTTGTGACCGGATACGGCACGGTTGAGGGGAAACTGGTCTATATTTTTGCCCAGGATTTTACTGTCGCCGGCGGCTCCCTGGGCGAACTCCACGCGGCCAAGATCTGCCGGGTCATGGACCTGGCGGCCAAGAACGGTGCTCCTTTTATCGGCCTGCAAGACTCCGGCGGCGCCCGCATCCAGGAAGGTGTCATGTCCCTGGACGGCTACGGCAATATCTTCTACCGCAACACCCTTAACTCGGGAGTGATTCCCCAAATATCCGTGATCATGGGGCCCTGTGCCGGGGGAGCCGTCTATTCCCCGGCTCTGACAGACTTTGTCTTCATGGTAGACAATTCTAGCTACATGTTTATCACCGGCCCCCAGGTGATCAAGGCCGTAACCGGGGAAGAGGTGACCCCGGAGAAACTGGGGGGCGCGCTGACCCACAATGAAACCAGCGGCGTGGCGCACTTCAGGGCGGCCAGTGAGCAGGAGTGCCTGGAAAAGCTGAAAAAGCTGCTCAGCTTTCTTCCGCCCAACAACCTGAACGATGCCCCGGTATTGCCGCCGGCTGAACCCACGCTCTCGGCCGAGGAATTGCTGCAGCTGGTTCCTCCCGACCCCAACAAGCCGTATGATGTTGTGGATATCATCACCCGGGTGGTTGACGGCAGCGACTTCTTCCAGGTTCACGAGCATTACGCTAAAAATGCCGTCGTCGGGTTTGCCCGCATCGAAGGGCGCACCGTGGGGATCATTGCCAACCAGCCCAAGGTGCTGTCCGGTTGCCTGGATATCAACAGCTCCGACAAGATCGCCCGCTTTGTGCGTTTTTGTGACTGTTTTAATATCCCTCTCATTACCTTCGTTGACGTCCCGGGCTATCTCCCCGGGGTCAACCAGGAGGACGGCGGTATTATCCGCCACGGGGCCAAGATCCTCTACGCATACTCCGAAGCCACGGTCCCGCAGATCAGCATTATTCTCCGGAAAGCCTACGGAGGCGCTTACATCGCCATGAACGGCCGCTGCCTGGGAGCGGATGTAGCCCTGGCCTGGCCGACGGCGGAAGTAGCGGTCATGGGCCCGGAGGGAGCCACCAATATTATCTACCGCAAAGAGATTGAAAAGTCGGAAGACCCCCAGGCGGAACGGACCAGGCGCGTGGATGAATACCGCTTCCGCTACGCCAATCCGTATATCACCGCCGCCCGGGGCTGGCTGGATGACGTCATTGACCCCCGAAATACCCGGCGTCACCTGGTCCGTTCCCTGGAATCGCTCAAGAGCAAGTTCGAAGAGAGGCCCCGCAAGAAACACGGGAACATCCCCCTCTAGAGGGAAAAGTGGACCCGGGCCTTCGCTTCTTTCTGCCGCTGTCCGGTAATTCTGTTGACTTTTTTGTGGGCCGGTGGTAATATCTTACGTAAGATCATCTGACCGCCTGTGAAAGGGAGAGTACGGATAGCCGGCAGGTCAAGCGAACCGGGGACGGTGGGAGCCCGGTGTTGAGGCTGTCCCGAAGCGCACCCTGGAGGTGAAGGCCGAAGCCCGGAGTGAGAAGTTTTTTCCGGGTGGGTAGGTTCTTCCGGTTAGCCCCCGTTAGCGGGTTTGCTGCGATACGCTAGGCAGCCCCAGAGGAGGACCTCAACGGGGTCAAAAAAGGTGGTACCGCGAGAATAGCCTCTCGTCCTTTTGGATGAGAGGCTATTGTTATGGGAAAAGCGTACAGGGAGGGATAAATCGTGCGGATTGGGATAATTGGTGTGACCGGGTATACGGGGAGTGAGCTCCTGCGCATCCTGCTTCATCACCCCGGGGTTCATGTAACCTATGTAACATCACATTCGTTTGCCGGAAAACCCCTGGCAGAAGTGCATCCCCATTTCCAGGGAATCATCGACTTAACCTGTCAGAAATTCGAGGTAGAAGAAGCCCGGAGAGAAACGGACCTGGTTTTCTGTGCCCTGCCTCACGGCGAGTCCATGGAGGCGGTGGCCCAGCTCTATCGTGCCGGCCTGAAGGTCATTGATTTAAGCGCGGACTATCGGCTGCATCGCGCCGGGGATTACAGGACATGGTATCAACGCGAACATACCGTTCCTGAACTGCTGGGACAGGCTGTATACGGCTTGCCGGAATTTAACAGGGAAAAAATTCGCAGGGCTTCCCTGGTGGCAAACCCCGGCTGTTACCCCACGTCGGTGCTCCTGGCCCTGGCCCCCTTAACCCGACAGGAAGGCCTGGTTGATTGGAACACCCTGGTCGTTGACGCCAAGTCCGGAGCGTCCGGAGCAGGGCGGGTGCCTTCGCCGGTACTGCATTATCCCGAGTGTACGGAAAACTTTCGGGCATACCGGGTTGCGGTCCATCAGCACGCCGGTGAAATGGAACAGGAGCTGGGGATGCTTCTGGGAAAAACCGCGGCATTTACGTTTGTCCCTCACCTGGTCCCCATGGTGCGCGGGATTCTGAGCACGACGTACCTTACCCTGGCGACAGAGATGCAGGAAGAGGATATTCGCGAAGTATATCGTAATTATTACAGTGAAGCGTTTTTTGTCAGGGTACTGCCCCAGGGGCTTTTCCCGGAGACGCGTAATGTCTATGGGAGCAACTTTTGTGACCTGGGCCTGCACCGGGACCGCCGCACGGGGCGGCTGATCCTGATTTCCGCCCTGGATAACCTGGTCAAAGGAGCGGCTGGACAGGCGGTGCAGAATATGAATCTCATGCTGGGTATCGAAGAGACCTCGGGGTTGAAGTTTGTTCCCCTGCGGCCTTGATTTTTTGGAAAGGTGCGGAAAAGAAAGATGAAAATGGAAAAGATATCGGGAGGCCTGACCGCGGTTCCAGGGGTGGAAGCGGCTGGTGTGCACTGTGGGATTAAGAAAAACGGGGAAAAGGACCTGGCTTTGCTCTACTATCCACGACCTGCCCGGGCCGCAGGGGTCTTTACCCGCAATCTGTTTAAAGCGCCTCCTCTCCAGGTAACCCGGGACCACCTTCAGAACAACGTGCGAGCCGTGGTGATTAACAGCGGTAATGCCAATGCCTGCACCGGAGAGCAAGGCAGGCAAGATGCCCTGGAAACCACGCGGCTGGTGGCAGAGCGGCTGCAGGTCTCCCCACAGGAAGTCCTGGTTTCATCTACCGGGGTAATCGGGGTCTACCTGCCCATGGGGAAGCTGGCCCGGGGTGTGGAAGAAGCGGTTACACGGCTTTCTCCTTCCCTGGAGAGCGGCCATGATGCGGCCCAGGCAATTATGACCACGGATACGGTCCCCAAGGAAACAGCCTACAAGATCCAGCTTGATTCTGCCTGTTTCACCGTGGGAGGGATGGCCAAGGGCGCCGGAATGATTTGCCCCGACATGGCCACTTTACTCGGATTTGTGTGTACCGACCTGGATCTCAGCCGGGAAGCCTTGCAGGAAGCCCTGCAGGGGGCCGTCAGGCGTACCTTTAATGTGATCACAGTAGATGGAGATACCTCGACCAATGACATGGTTCTACTGGTTTCTACGGGCACTTCAGGGATCAAGGTTGAACCGGGAACTTTCCTGTGGGAGGGCTTTCAGGAAGCCCTTTTGCAGGTCTGCCAGGAGCTCTCATTCCGCATCGTATCCGACGGGGAAGGAGTGACCAAGGTGATCCGCCTGGTTGTGCAGGGGGCTCCGGATTATCAAACAGCCAGGACACTGTCCAGGGCGATCTTGAATTCGTGCCTGGTGAAGACGGCTTTCTTCGGTGAGGATGCCAACTGGGGACGCCTGATCACGGCCATGGGTTATTCCGGTGCTGTATTTGATCCTGCCGCCGTGGAAATTTTTCTGGGGGACGTCCAGGTGACCAGGCAGGGTACAGGCGTGATTTTTGATGAAACCAGGGCCAAAAAAGTCCTGGAAAAACGAGAAATCCCGATTTATATTCATCTCCATGCCGGGGAAGAGGAACTGACCTCTTTCGGCTGTGACCTGAGTTATGATTATGTCACCATCAACAGCGACTACAGAAGCTGACAGGAGAGGGATGATGATGGATGGAGCATCAGGGAATGGAGCGGCTGATTGAAAAAGCCCAGGTACTGATCGAGGCCCTTCCGTATATCCGCCGTTTCTCCGGGAAAACATTCGTGATCAAATACGGCGGGCAGGCCATGGTCAGCGATGAGCTGAAGGATTCCGTGGCCCAGGATATCGTGCTGTTAAAGTATATCGGGATCAACCCCATCGTCGTCCACGGTGGAGGAAAGGAGATCACATCCCTGCTGGACCGGCTGGGCATCGACACCCGTTTTGTCGGCGGTCTACGTGTGACCGATCGGGAAACCATGGAGATGGTGGAAATGGTGCTGGTCGGAAAGATTAACAAGGAAGTGGTGAACCTGCTGAACCGCCATGGAGGGAAAGCCGTGGGGCTCAGCGGAAAGGACAGCAATCTCCTGGTGGCCCGCAAAAGGCCCCCGGCCCAGGCATATGTTGACGGCGCGGAACAGTATGTTGACCTGGGCTATGTGGGAGACGTGACGGAAATCAATGCCACGGTAATAGAGACCCTGAGTAAAAATAATTACATCCCGGTGATCGCCCCGGTTGCTGTAAGCCTGGAAGGGGATGGGTTGAATATTAACGCCGATCACGTGGCGGGCGAATTGGCCGCGGCGCTGCAAGCAGAGAAACTGATTTTACTCACCGATGTGGAGGGGATCCTGGAAGTGCCGGGCAAACAGGAAACCCTGATCTCCAGCGTGAAGCGCCAGCAGGCGAGAGACATGATCATTTCCGGGAACATTTCCTCGGGCATGATCCCCAAGGTTGAGGCCTGCATTCGGGCCTTGAACAGCGGTGTAGCCAGGACACATATTATTGATGGCCGCTTGAGCCATTCCATGCTCCTGGAAATCTTTACCGATACCGGCATTGGCACCATGGTAGAATAGCAAGAGCGCCGCGGCGAGATGCATGCAGGTGAAGATGAAGTTGATTAAGACTTTCCTAAACATAAGGAGGTGCGGCTGTTGATCCAGGAAGAGGAGAAAAAATATATCATCAATACATACAACCGGCAGCCCGGCGTGAACCTTTACCTGGTGAAAGGAGAAGGGACGAGGGTTTGGGATGAAGGGGGCAAGGAATACCTGGATTTTGTTGGTGGGCTGGCGGTCAATGGCCTGGGACATTGCTTTCAGCCTGTCGTAGAGGCAGCGACTGCGCAGTTGAACATGCTAATTCACACGTCAAACCTTTATTACACCGGACCCCAGGTGGAATTGGCACGGCGGCTGGTCGAAGCTTCTGCTGCAGACAAGGTATTTTTCTGCAACAGCGGAGCCGAAGCCAATGAAGCGGCGATCAAGCTGGCACGGAAATATTCCAAGCAGCAGCACGGGGCAGAGAAACACGAGATCATCACGGCCAAGAATTCCTTTCACGGCAGGACGCTGGCCACCATTACAGCGACAGGACAGGCGAAATTTCACCAGGGCTTTGAGCCCCTGGTGCCCGGTTTCCGTTACGGGGATTTCAATGACGCGGACTCCTTTGCAAGCCAGGTAAACCGCCATACCTGCGCCGTGATGCTGGAACCCGTGCAGGGTGAGGGAGGGGTTCACGTGGCCACTGGGGAATTCATATCTGCCATCAAGCAATTGTGCGAGCAACACAAGCTGCTTTTGATCCTTGATGAGATCCAATGCGGCATGGGCAGAACCGGAAAGCTCTTTGCGTACGAGCATTACGGGATCATCCCGGACATTTTTACCCTGGCGAAGTCCCTGGGCGGAGGCCTGCCCATCGGTGCCATGCTCTGCACCGACTCCGTTGCTGCCGGG
>PWWY01000022.1 GCA_003561325.1 Syntrophomonadaceae bacterium
CAGGCCCACCAGCCCAAAGGCGAATATGACCGCCGTCTGAACGAGGGCTGTCAGGAAGTTCGGCAACATCTTCCCCGCCAGCAGCGCGGCCTTGCTGATCGGGGCCGCCAGCAGCCGCCGGCACGAACCGAACCGAGACACGTATTTACGATTAGGCGTAAAAGCGCAATTGCGACAACGGCAACAGTCCTGTGGGAAGGCGTCCAGGGGGGCGGGCATGGGCGCCGCTGCCCGCTGGTATGGGGAAGGAACATGGCGTGAACATTGGTCATGTGAGCTGCTGCCGTTGCCGTTCGGCCAAACCGTAGAAGCTCTTGCTCAGGTGCAGGTCGCCGGAGCGGGCCCGGTCCGTCATGGCCCGGAGGTAGCCGCCGGCGGAGCGGATTTCAGCAGATTTGGCAGCGATGACCGCAACCGCCGCCGCCGCGGCATAACGGCCCATGACGGAACACGCTTCCGTCCAGGCAGGCCGGCTGATGCCCAGCTCGGCTCTGACCCAGTCGGCTGCTTCGACAATGTGCGTCCAAGTCGGCCTCTGACTGATCACATAAGGCTGCAAGGTGGGAGACACCCTGAGAACGAACCTGGGAGTGATCTTGTGCGCCTCCAGTTCGGCGCTTTCCGAAATGCTTCGGTCTTCAGGCGGGAGGGCGCCGCCCCCGGGACTACACCCCTCTCCCGAGTCAGGTTTACGTGTAGCTGATTTATCAGCTGGGGGTTGGTTTGTAGTTGTTATGGGGGTGCAGTTGGGTGCATCCGAGGGCGCAGTTTCCTCAGATAGAAACGCTGCTCTCAACGCGGTTTCCCCCTCCTTGCGCACCCCCTCCAAGGCAACGACGACGGCCCTGGTGGTATCTATGGGCATCTCCTCGCCCGCCTCACGAGCCATGCGGAGGGCCTCGCGGGTCCAGGCCTCCCAGTCCCGGTCGGCAAGGTCGTGCTCGAGGGCGGAGTCCCCGATCTGGCGGATCGCCTTGCGGGCAATGGTCAGACGCCGTCGCAGCCCGGCGCGGATCGCGCGTTCCTCCCGGCCCCGCTCTGCTGCCGCCAGGAACTCATCGAATCGCACCGCCAGGGGCGACAGATCGAAGCCATAGGCCTCGACGATCTTGCCGGTGGATGGGTGGCGGTGGCCCCAGCGTCGCCCTGTTGGACTGTCCACCGGCACGATGAGGCCCTCGGCCACCAGGTCCCGCAACAGATACTGCACCTGGCGTCGGCAGAGTCCCAGCTGGTCCTGCAAGGCGAGGTTGCTTGGCCAGACGATCGGGCGGCTGTCCGCCGCCCAGTCCTGGGGCTGGCTGTAGCTCATCAGCACGTCCACAGCGTCACGCAACCGTGGCGCAATGCCGAGCTGTGGTGCCGCCCGCTTGAAGGCGGCGAGAACCTGGCCGCGGCTGCGATCAGCCGGCAGGCCGTCGAACCGCTCCGCGGTTGCCGCCGCGGACACGGATTGCGGGCTGATCCGCCGCAGGCCTGCGGCGAATTTGGGGTACACGTCTCCCATTCGGTCCCTCCTGTGTGGGACCGCTCAGGCACAAAAATCTCCTGTGAACGCCGCCGGCGCTTTTTTCAGTTGCGAATTTTCCGGGAAAGCCGTATCTCACACCCAGCCACGGATTGTGAGATACGGTCTCCTGAGAACCCGGCGCCTTCGGCAGCCGGGTTTTCTTATGCCCTCACGGTCGGTCTCCTCCTGTCGTGGTGATCGGCGAAGCTTTCACAAAATCTGTGGCCGTTCAACCAAGCCGCCTCCATAGGTGGGAGCAGGCACCATATCTGGCGTTGACAGACCGGGAATCGGTGTGCCACCGGCGCCAGCCGAGTCGCGCGGCTCTTGGCTCCTGACCCACTGAGCGGCATCAGGCCGCGAATCACCTGAGCGTCCCTCCCACTGGTTCACGATCACACGGTTCCGGCCGTGCCCGTGGTCCCGCGTAGACCATTTGCGGGTATCACCAAATGACAGACCGGCGACGAAACCGATCCTTTTTGTGGCGTGCTTGAATTTCAGTATGTTACGAAGAGCGTGCCAGGGTTGGGGTACGTCGCAACCGCAACGCGATTCGGGGATCCGCATGTCGCGCAGCCGTTCGGCCCTGGCATACCGAAGCGCTCTTGCGGCGATCGCCGTCAGCTTCAGCGCCATCTTCGTCCATGCCCTGCTGGGCCCGGCCGGGCTTGTCACAGCCGCCCTGGCCTGTGGCATTCGCCTGGCACTGCCACTCGAACTGATTCTTCGCTGGCACCCGCGCTTCCGCACTGCCCGCGTGCCGTTTCCCGCGGAATCAGCCGTGCTCGTTCCGACCGTGGCCGAACTGAGCCGCCGCTGCGGTCTGGACCCGCCGCCGCGTCTTCGTATCGCCGATCGCTGCGGTCTCAACGCTTATGCTCTGGCCACACCGGCTGGCGCCGCCATCGTCATTGGCCGTGAGGTGCTGAGCCGTCTGGATCACCGCGAACGCGCCGGCGTGCTTGCCCACGAACTCGTTCATCTCGGCCAGGGCGACAGCTACGTCGGCTGGTTGTGGGCCGCGGCGAGGGCGCTCGCCGTCATCGTCGTCCTGGCGGGAGCGGTGCTCGGTCCCAAGGCCCTTCAGGGACTACCGGAGCCTACAAGTCCGGTGGCCGGCCTGGGGCTGCTGATCGCCGCAGCCGCAGCATTTGTGCTCGACCGACGTGTCCACAGGATGCTCGAGGCGAATGCGGACCTGGGCGCCGTTCGGCTCACTGGTGATGCCGGTGCGCTGGGCGCGGCGCTCGCCAAGCACCGGGCCAAGCTGCCGGCGGGAAGCGATGCCACCAGCATCGACCGCCGCATCGCCCAACTGGACCGGCTGGCGGGCGGGCGGGACAGGCAAGCATGACCTCCAAGTGCGAGCGGCCGGGCGCAAACCAGACGCCTCCAACCGGTCGGCACAACCTTTCGCTCGAGGAGTTCAGGAGGGAGCAGTCTCTGAACCCCGCAGTTCTCGCCTCACAAGAACTGCCGATGTATCCTGGTTATCGGAGGAAGCCGCAAAACTGGGCCGTGGCCGGTGCTGGCCGAGGCCCGAGACCACGCTGATCCTGGATGATTTCCGTCGTGAGGAATTGGTGTCCTGCCAGGACACCCGGTGGCAGAGCTTCAGCGACCAGGTGATGGGCGGGATTTCAGAGGCAAGCATGGCTCTGACTGAGATCGACGGTCGACGCTGCCTCCGCCTCAGCGGCGACGTGCGACTGGAGAACCAGGGCGGATTTATCCAAATGGCGCTTGATCTCGCCCCCGGTGGCGGCACCGTGAACGCCGCGGCACAGTCTGGCGTAGTCCTGGTGACACGGGGCAACGGCGAAACTTATGGCGTACATCTGCGCACCCCCGATTGCGTGCGCCCCTGGCAGTCCTACCGGGCCGACTTCATCGCCGGGCCTGCATGGACGGAGGTCCAGCTGGCCTTCGACGCGTTCACACCGCACCGGCTGACAGCACCACTGGACTGCTGTCGGCTTCGCCGCATCGGCTTGGTCGCCATCGGTCGGGCCTTCCGGGCCGATCTGGCGGTGGCCATGGTCGGCCTCTACGACTGACCCAGGCCCCCGGAGATGTCCTCGGCGCCTGAGGCCGCCCCCGAGCGCGACAATCTCGCCGGCCTGGTGGAGCGGGTCACCTTTCACAACGAGGACAACG
>PWWY01000191.1 GCA_003561325.1 Syntrophomonadaceae bacterium
CAGGGCGCTTTCATCGATCGGACCAACAGGACCCTGGTGCCCGTGCGTCCCCTGGTAGAGGCTTTCAATTCAGCGCACACGGCGGTGCAGATCCACTGGGATGGAAAGGCCAGATCGGTCACCATTTACCTGCGGCCCCGCAGCGTTGCCACTGCGGGCCACCTCCCGGCGGAAACCGCTGCCGCGACCGAGAAGGTGATCCACCTGGAGCTGGGGGCTTCCGCGGCTACCGTCAACGGCCGGGAGATCGCCCTTGATGCTCCGGCCCAGATCTACAATGACCGCACCATGGTCCCCCTGCGTTTCGTCAGCGAGGCCCTGGGTGCCCGGGTGCATTACCGGGCGGAAACCCGCCATGTCGATGTTTTCTATAATTACCACAGCCCCCCTGTGCCGGCTCCCAAACCTGACGCTTCTCTCCCGGATAGCGGGGAGCAGGTCACCCACTACCTGGTGAATAACCCCTACCGGGAAATCGACTGGGAAAAAATCCAAAGACACCGGTCGGCCCTCCACTTCCACACGGACCGTTCTGACGGGGATTTAAATCCCACTGTTGCGGTGAATCGTTACCGGGACCAGGGGTTTACCGTGATGTCCATCACGGATCATGACAACATGGGCAACCCCCGCCCCACCTGGCCCTGGCCGTATGTGCCCCCCGGCGTGCTGCCCATCATGGGCAACGAACTCTCCTACCAGCATCATATCACCAGCTATTTCACCGATTATTACGGGCATCCGGGGGGCAGCGAGCACGAAAGTCTGGCCGCGGTCCAGGCCCGGGGCGGCCTCTCCACCTTCGCCCATCCCGGCCGCTACAAGAGCCCGGAAGAATGGGAGTGGTATGTGCCCTATTTCCAGCAGTACGAAAGCCTTTTCGGGCTGGAGGTCTTCAACATGGGGGACCGCTTCCCCACCGACAGGAAACTCTGGGACAATTTGCTCACCCACTTCATGCCCGACCGGCCCATTTACGGGCTTTCCAATGACGACATGCACTTAGAGCGCGTGCTGGGGATCAACTGGAACACCCTGCTGCTGCCGGAACTCTCCGCGGCTGCCGTGCGGGAAGCCCTGGAGCACGGTCGCTTCTTTTTCAGCGTCTCCCTGGAGCGCAAAGCCCCGGAGATCGAACGGATCCTTTTCCATGAGGGCGCCATAGAGATCGTTGTCGACCACGGCCACGTCCGCTGGATCTCCGCCGGGAAGCTCATCCACGAAGGCCGCAGACTGGAATACCGGCACAATCCCTCGGTTGACCGCTACGTGCGGGCTTCAGTGACCACGGCGGAAGGGAAGACTTATACCCAACCCTTCGGGTTTCGCACGCAGCGCGTAAGCTTACAGGACCAGCAGGAGCAGGCAAGCCAGGTTGATTAAAAGGGAGAGATTTCATGGGTTTGCGCTTGATCCTGGGACGGGCGGGTAGCGGAAAAACCGCCCGGTGCCTGGAGGAAATCGCCGCGGAACTGGAAAGAGCCCCCCGGGGAACCCCGCTGATCTACCTCGTCCCCGAGCAGGCCACCTTCCACGCGGAATACCAGCTGGCCTCGCGCCGCGGCCTGGGCGGCACCATCCGGGCCCAGGTCTTAAGTTTCCGGCGCCTGGCCTGGCGGGTCTTGCAGGAACAGGGAAGCCGCCACCGCTTCTTCTTGCACGATACCGGTAAAAGCATGCTCTTGCGGCGGGTGATCGAAAACCGCCGGGAGGAGCTGCGCATCTTCGACGGTGCCGGCGAACAGGCGGGCGGCATCGAAAACCTGGTCCAGCTCTACAACGAGTTCAAGCGCTCGGGTCTCTCGGCCCTGGAGCTCCATAGGATCCTGGGGGAAAAGTTCCTGCAGGATGGACATTCCCCTTCTATTGAATCCCCCGGGCCCCCTGCTACCGTCGAATCTGCGGTACCTCCCGTCTCTGACAGGCCTGACGTGCCTTCTTCTGCCCCCTTTTCTCTAACGGCTTCATCTGCCTCTTCCACCTTTGTTCACAAACTGCAGGATCTCTGCCTGCTCTTTCAGGCCCTGGAGCAGGAGGTGGGGGACCGTTTTCTCGATGCCGAAGACACCCTCACCCTGCTGCAGCTGGGCATCCCCGGTTCCGCCTTTTTGCAGGAGGCCAGGGTCTGGGTTGACGGCTTTTACGGGTTCACCAACCAGGAGTACGGCGTTTTGGAGGCCCTGCTGCACCGCTGCCCGGAGGTGACGGTTGCCCTGTGCCTGGAAACAGAGGTAGCTCCCCATGAAGTGATCCCGGAGCTCCATCCCTTTCACCCGACAGCGCTGGCGTGCCAGCAGCTGCAGCAGCGGGCGGCCCGAGCGGGGGTGCCCCGGGAAATCCAGCGGCTGCAGCCCCGGCCGGGGGCGCACCGTTTTTCCGCCAATCCTGCCCTGGCCCACCTGGAACAGCACCTGCACACCTATCCCGCTGTCCCCTGCGCCCTGGCGGAAGAGGAAACAGGTATCCGCCTGGTTTCCGCCGCCAACCGGCGCTGTGAAGTGGAAGCGGCCGCCCGGGCCCTCATCGCCCTGGCCCGGGATCAGGGCTGCCGCTGGCGGGAGATGGCGCTGCTCATCGGGGACCCCGAGGCCTACGACGACCTGGTGCGCACCCTCTTCCAGGATTACGAGATTCCGTACTTCCTGGACCGGGAGCGACCGGTGCTGCACCATCCCCTGGTAGAATTTTTGCGCTCCGCCCTGGAAGTGATCGTGCACAACTGGCGCAGCGACGCCGTTTTTCGCTGCATCAAGACGGACTTTCTCTTCCCGCTGCCCCGCTCTCTACAGGATACCCGCCGTTGGCGGGAGCGGGCCGACCGGCTGGAAAACTACGTGCTGGCCTTTGGTATCCAGGGGCGCAGCCGCTGGGAGGAGCCGGACCCCTGGCTTTACCTGGAGCGGGAGACCCTGGAAGACCTGGATGAACCGGAAAACCGGGAAGGTTGGGATTATTTGGAAGACCGGGAAGAGCTGGCAGATCAAAAAGAGCCGGCAGACCTGGAAGATCGGGATCATCGGGAAGAATTACGAGCAGGGGAGGAGACAAGAGGCGGGGAGTTCCTGCCGTCGGGCAGAGAGGACCCGGAAGAGCTGCCGCCCGGCAACCGGAGCAAAGCCGGTGAAGCCCGGGAACCCGGCTCCCGGATTGGCCGGGCATCCCGGGCCCCCGGGGAAACAACGCCGCCCCTTACCGGGCAGCAGCAGCGCTTCCTGGAGGAAATCAACGAGACCCGGAGAACTCTAGCCACTTCCCTTCTGGTCTTCCAGCAGGAGATAGGGGCAGCTACCACGGTCCAGGACAAGGCCCGGGCCCTCTTCGCCCTGCTGGAGCGCTGCCGGGCCCCCCGGCGGCTGGAAGAGATGATCCAGGACTGCACCCGGGAGAACCGGCCGGAGCAGGCTCGCCAGCACCGGCAGGTCTACGAAGAAATCATCGACCTGCTGGATCAGCTGGTGGAAACCATGGGCGAGGAGACCGTGAGCAACGCCCTGTTCACCCGGCTCCTGGAGACGGGGCTGGAGAATTTGCGGCTCAGTCTGGTCCCCCCTTCCCTGGACCAGGTGCTGGTGGGCAGCGTGGACCGCACCCGGGTGAGCCAGGTACGCTGGGTCTTTCTCCTGGGGGTCAACGACGGCTGCCTGCCTTCCCGGCCCCCGGAAGACA
>PWWY01000203.1 GCA_003561325.1 Syntrophomonadaceae bacterium
GCCAGCGGGCGGATTGTCCCCCTGGATTACCAGCTCAAAACGGGGGACATGATTGAAATTATCACCAGCAAGACCGGAACGCCCAGCCGCGACTGGCTAAAGATGGTGAAAAGTTCCCAGGCCAAGAGCAAGATCCGGGCCTGGTTTAAAAAAGAACGTCGGGAAGAGAACATTTCCAAGGGAAAAGAGAGCCTGGAGCGGGAATTGCGCCGTCTCCACCTGGACTCCAGGGCCCTGCTCAAGGAGCAGCTGGTAGAAGAAGTGGGCAAACGGTTTAATTTGCTCTCCGAGGAAGACGTCTATGCCGCGGTAGGGTATGGCGGGGTTTCCGTGCAGCAGGTTATCTCGAAGCTGCGAGAGGAATACCGCAGGCTCTACGGTGACGAAGATGAGGCCCCGCCGGTTGAAATAAAGCCCTGGAAAGGTGCTGCCAAGGCAGCCCACGGGGTCAAGGTGCAGGGTGTGGACAACCTGCTGGTCCGTTTTTCCAAGTGTTGTAACCCGCTGCCCGGTGATGACATTATCGGGTTTATTACCCGGGGTCGCGGGGTTTCAATTCACCGCCGGGATTGTTCCAATATCCAGGGAGCGGTTGGTGACAACGACCGCTATATCAATGTATATTGGGAAACGGACAGCGACCTTTCTTACCCCGTTGAAATAGAAATTACCGCCATGGACCGGGCCAACCTCCTGGCCGAGCTGATGAATGTTGTCAGCGAAAGCAAGGTAAATATTACAGCGGTAAACGGCCGCACGTCCAAGGATAAAGTGGCGATTATCCACCTGACCTTCGTGGTGAAGGACCTGGATCACCTGGAATTTATTATGAATCGCTTGAAACGAGTCAAAGATGTGTTTTCCGTGAGACGGCATACGAGCGCAACAGCTGACAAGGAGAAAACGCCGCGCGGCAAGCACCGGAAACGCGGGCGAGGAGCATAATGCGGGCAGTTGTGCAGCGGGCCGGACCCTCCAGGGTTGAGGTGAAGGGAGAGACGGTGGGAAGGATTGAGAAAGGACTGGTTGTATTTGCCGGCGTCGGCCAGGATGACGACACGACCGACTGCAGCTACATGGCAGATAAAATCGCCGGGTTGCGCATCTTTGAGGACGCACAGGGCAAGATGAACCGGTCTTTGCAGGAAGTCGCGGGCGAGGTGCTCTGCGTCTCCCAGTTCACCCTCTACGGTGATACTCGCAAGGGGCGCAGGCCCAGTTTCGGGCAGGCCGCAAATCCGGATAAGGCGGAAAAGCTCTACCTGATGCTCTGTCAACTGCTGCGTGAAAAAGGAATTCGTGTTGCTGCAGGGATCTTCCAGGCTGAGATGCGGGTGTTTGTAGAAAACGAAGGTCCGGTGACCATCTTGATTGACAGCAAGAAACAGATATAAGGAAACCTGGCGATGAAGCTTGTCCAGGAATGTACTCTTGTTTCCCTGCTTCCCCTCAGCCGCGGGATTTGCGGCAAAAATATCTTATAAAGAACTCATCGTTGCTTTTGACAGGCCGGCCGGTGAAAGAGCGGGTAAATCTGGAGCCCGTTCGTTTTTCAGCCCCGAGTTGACAAGGGCCGGGGAAGTGGCTTAAAATCTAAATTGTGTACGGAAAATTGTTCGCGTCGGACGGAGGCCAGCAATGAAACATAAAGCACCGCGGGGAACCAAGGATGTTCTGCCCGCAGATATGCCCGCCTGGCATTACCTGGAAAACGTTTTTGAAGCGCTGTGCCGCGCCTACGGCTATGCGGAGATACGGACGCCAATCTTTGAAGATGTGGATGTTTTCATCCGCAGTGTAGGGGAAAAGAGCGATGTAGTCCAAAAAGAAATGTATACCTTCACCGATCGAGGGGGAAGGAGATTGGCCCTCAGGCCGGAATGCACGGCCGGCGTTTCCAGGGCTTTTATCGAGCACGGCTTTCATAACCTGCCTCAGCCCGTGAAGCTTTATTACCGGGGGCCGATGTTCCGGTACGACCGGCCGCAGGCCGGTCGACAGCGGCAGTTTTACCAGATGGGAATCGAGCTGTTCGGCTCCACGGACCCCGGGGCCGATGTAGAAGTGATCAAGTTTACTTCTGCTTTTTTTGATCGCCTCGGGTTCAAGGGGCTGCAGCTGCATTTAAACAGCGTGGGTTGCAGGGAATGCAGGCCGCCTTACCAGGAACGATTGAAAAAGGTTGTCGAGCTTCGCAAGGCGGCGCTGTGCTCCGACTGTCAAAAACGGCTGCAGGACAATCCCCTGCGTTTATTGGATTGCAAGGTGCCCGGCTGCCAGGCGGCCTTGCAAGAAGTCCCTCGCATCGATGAAAATTTGTGCGCATCCTGTGCCGCGCACTTTGAGGCTGTAAAAACCAGGTTGGATCTGCTGCAGATCGATTATTTCCTGGACTCTCACCTGGTCCGGGGGCTGGATTACTATACCCATACGGCTTTCGAATTTGTTTCCAGGTCACTGGGCTCACAGGATTCCCTGGGCGGCGGCGGGCGTTATGATGACCTGATCGAAGCCTTTGAAGGACCCCCAACCCCCGGTGTGGGGATGGCCGTGGGGGTGGAGCGGATTTTGCTGGCCATGGAAAAAGAAGGCCTTTCCCTGCCGCCGGCGGCACTGGAGGGCGTTTACATCGCAGCAGCCCCAGCTTCCATGCAAAACGAGGGGTTGTTGTTATTATACCGGCTCAGGGAGGCCGGCCTGCGAGCGGAAGCGGATTACATGGGTCGCAGCCTCAAGGCGATGATGAAACACGCCCACCGCGGCAAATATCGCTTTGTTGTCATTTTGGACGAAGAGACCGGGGAAAGGGGCGCCTGGAAAATCAGGGATATGTCCCGGGGGGAACAGCGGGAATACGCCTACGAAGAATTGCTGACGTTTCTTTTGAGTGAGCGAGCTGAAGGTGAAGCATAATATTTTGCAGGGATCCTGGAAGGGGGCTTGCAGCCGAAGGGGCTGAAGAAAAATGCGATTAAAAAGGACATCTTATTGCGGAAAGCTGGACCATACTCGTATCGGTGACCGGGTCGTTGTTGCCGGCTGGGTGCAGGGGCGCCGCGACCACGGAGGGCTCATTTTTATCGACCTCAGGGACCGTTACGGGGTTATCCAGGTGGTTTTTGATCAACAAAAAAATGCAGACTTTTTTTCCCAGGCCGAGAGGCTGCGTTCGGAATACGTGATTGCGATCGCCGGCCAGGTTGTGGCCCGCTCAGAGGAGACCGTGAATCCAAAACTTCCCACCGGTGAGATTGAAATCACCACGGAAGATATGGAGGTGTTCAGTACATCGCGGACGCCGCCTTTTTATATTGAAGACCAGCTGGATACCGACGAGAATATCCGCTTAACGTATCGATACCTTGATCTGCGTCGACCTGAGATGCAGCGCTCCCTGGAGCTAAGGCACAGGGTTTCCCTGGCAACCCGGGAATACCTGGATGCGGCGGGGTTTTGGGAGATCGAAACCCCTTTTTTAACACGCAGTACCCCTGAAGGAGCAAGGGATTACCTGGTCCCCAGCCGCATGGCTCCGGGCAATTTTTTTGCTTTACCGCAATCCCCCCAATTGTTCAAACAGCTCCTCATGGTTTCCGGTGTGGATCGCTATTTCCAAATTGTGCGCTGTTTTCGAGACGAGGACCTGCGGGCGGATCGGCAGCCGGAATTTACCCAGATTGACATGGAAATGAGTTTTTGTGACCGCAATGATGTCAAGGGTGCGGTCGAGGGCCTGGTTATCCACCTGTTTGCCCGTCTGCTCGAGAAGGAACTCCCCAGCCCGTTCCCGGTGTTGACCTATGCTGAAGCCGTGGAACGCTATGGCAGCGATCGCCCTGATAGACGCTTTGGGATGGAGTTAAGGGATGTCTCGGATATTGCAGCTCGCTCCACATTTAATGTTTTTAGGAAGATCGTAGAAAAAAATGGCGCAGTCAAGGGCCTTTTGGTTCAGGGGGGTGGATCCTTCAGCAGGAAAGAATTGGATGACCTCACGGCCCTGGTCCAGTCCTGGGGAACCGGTGGGCTGGCCTGGATGATCGTCACCGGGGAGGAGATGAAATCCCCCATCAGCAAGTTCTTCACGGCGGAGCAATTAGCGGATTTGACCGGGAGGTTGGAAGGAAATCCCGGAGATTTGCTGCTTTTCGTAGCCGACAAAACAGAACTTGCGTTAAAAGTGCTGGGCCAGCTGAGGCTTCACCTGGCCCAGAAATTAGGGCTGATTCCTGCAAACGTCGATGATTTTCTCTGGGTAGTCGACTTCCCTCTCTTCGTGTATGACGATGAAGAAGAAAGACTTGTCGCCAACCACCATCCTTTTACGGCGCCCCTAGCGGAAGACCTCGCCGTACTGGAGGAGAGCCCGCTGAAGGTGCGTTCCCAGGCGTACGACCTGGTCTATAACGGTATCGAGGTGGCGGGTGGAAGCATCCGTATCCACGATCGGCAAACCCAGGAGCGGATTTTCGGCCTCCTGCAAATGGCCCCCGAGGAGGCCGCGGAGAAGTTTGGTTTTCTCTTGCAGGCCTTCGAGTACGGAGCTCCCCCCCACGGCGGCATTGCTTTTGGGCTGGATCGCTTGCTGATGCTGATGGCGGCTAAACACAGCATCCGGGATGTGATCCCCTTTCCCAAAACAGCATCCGGGAACTGCTTGTTGACAGGTGCTCCGGCCCCGGTTGTGCCCGCGCAGCTCAGGGAACTGCATATTTCTTTGGATAAAAGCGAAAAACAGCCTTAATATGGCCGCAATCTCCCTGGAAGAAGTCGAAGGATCGGAAACCTTGCATCCGAGAACCCCATGCTGCGGTTATTCCCGTATTTTACCCCTTGCCAGAAGAGTGGATTTGTGCTATCATAATATTGCGAAAACGATTGAGAAATACCCTGCTGTGCGCGTGACAAACCGCGAATGTTTTGAGCTAACACTGACGAAATGGGAGCCTGCCTTTACGTGCGGCGCAGATGCCTCGAGGTATGCGCGAGGACCTGCAAAGCAAGTAAGAGGGCACCCACCTTGAGAGAGGGCGTTCAAAACAAGCGGACCACGGCATGGTGGGGTTGTTTTTTTATGATAACTTTCCCACGGCTGTTGTCTCGGAAAAGAAAAATGTTATAATGTCAATGGAAATGAGGAGGAATTTATCCCCAATATTGAAACTCAGCGAGGCTGGCTGCAAACCACTGCAGTTGGCTCGCGGGGATCATGAACGGGTTTAAGTCTTATCGCCGGGGGTGATGAAGTGGCTGGTCGCACCATCCAGGAAACCTTGACACAGATCTTGCTGCAGGTGAAAGAAGGCGCTCATCCCAGCGATTTGGCCGACCTGGTTGATGAGCTCAGTGATGAGCAGAAAAAAGAGCTGTTTGACCTGCTTTCCGATGAAGACGCGGCACTGATCATTCAAGAAATGGAAGACTTTGACCAGGTTTCCCTGCTGCGTCTTTTGACCCGGCATAAGGCATCGGCGATTTTGCGCGAGATGTCCGTGGATGACGCCACCGACCTGGTAGGCGAGCTATCCATCGAAGAAGCCAGGGATCTGCTTTCGCTGATCGATGAAGAAGCAGAAGAAATCAAGGGTTTGCTGAAATACCCGGAAGACTCCGCCGGCGGCATTATGACGACCGAGTTCATCGCCCTTCCCGAAGATATCCCCGTGGAAGAGGCCATTTCCCGCCTGCGTGAAGTAGCCCCTGATGCGGAGATCGTCTACTATGTGTACGTTGTTGATCCCCAGACCCGGCTGACGGGCGTTCTTTCCCTGCGAGACTTGATCGCCGCTGATGACGGCACGCTCCTGCAGGATATCATGTATCGCAATATTATCAGCGTGCAGGCCGAAACGGACCAGGAAGAAGTAGCCCGGGTCGTTTCTCGCTATGACCTCCTGGCCGTGCCGGTCGTGGATGAAGAAAACCGGCTGCTCGGCATTATCACGGTGGATGACATCCTTGACGTCATCGAAGAAGAGGCGACAGAGGATATTTACCGGCTTACCGGGACGGGTGAAGTGACCGGGGTCGATATCCTGGAAGCTTCCGTTTTTGGCCTGGCCCGCAAGCGCATGCCCTGGCTGCTGATCAGCCTCATGGGTGGACTTATCTCCGGCAGCGTTATTGGAGCTTTTGAGCACACCCTGGAGACGATTGTGATTCTCGCCGTGTTTATTCCCGTGATCATGGATATGGGGGGCAACGTGGGAACACAGTCTTCCACGCTTTTCGTGCGGGGGCTGGCCACGGGCGAGATCACTCCCAGTGATGTGTGGCGCTATTTTTTTCGCGAAACCCGGGTTGGTTTAACCATGGGGATCTTGAACGGCCTTTTTGTTGCGATGGTAGCCACCCTCTGGCAGGGTATGCCCCTGCTGGGCGTGGTGGTGGGCATTGCCATGTTCAGCACCATTACCCTGGCGGCCCTGATCGGTACCCTGGTTCCCATGTTTTTTAATTATTACGGCATTGATCCTGCCATTACCGCGGGCCCTTTTGTCACGACCATTAAGGATGTAACCGGATTGCTGATCTATTTTTGGATCGCCACGGCATTTATGAGCCACCTCATTTAGAACATCTTGGTTCTTTGATCAGCCTATCAGAAAAAAATATGACCACTGTTGTACCCGGGTGCAGGCCTATTTTTTGCCTGCACCTTTTTTTTAAATTTTTTTACGATTTCACTTGCAGGAAATTAAAAAAGAGGGTAGAATATATAAATAAAGTGGTTTAAAGTGGTTCAAAGTGGAGAAGTAGGTCGGTCAATTTCCTGCGAAGTGGAGAACAAGCGCGATGTTAATGGGAGAATACTTACATACGCTGGATAAAAAGGGTCGGTTCATCGTTCCCGCCCGCTTTCGGGAGGAGCTGGGCGAGCGCTTTATTATCACCCGGGGGCTTGATCGATGCCTTTTTTTGTATCCGCGCAGGGAATGGGCCAACCTGGAGAACCGGCTCAAGGAACTTCCCCTGGCTAAAGCGGAGGCGAGAAAATTCATGCGTATCTTTTTTTCCGGCGCTACCGAGGTAGAAATTGATAAACAAGGCCGTGCCCTGGTCCCTCCACAGCTGAGAGGGCATGCCGATTTACATAAAGAAATCGTGATTATCGGGGTTTCCAACCGGGCTGAGATTTGGAGTAAAGAAACCTGGGATGCGTACAGCAATGAATCGGATCTATCTTTTGAGCAGGTTGCTGAAAAGATGATCGATTTTCAGTTTTAACGGGCATGGGAGAGATAAAATATGGGCCCCGGGATTAATGGTAGCGGCTTTAAACACCATCCAGTTCTTTTGCAGGAAGCGGTTCATCTATTAAACCCACATCCCGGGGCCATCATGATTGACACGACGCTGGGCGGTGGCGGCCATGCCGAGGCCATCCTGGAAAAGATCTTGCCGGGAGGAACCCTGGTCGGGATTGACGTAGATCCGGACGCCCTTGAAGCCGCCCGGGAGAGGTTGAGGCCATTTGAAAAAGCATTCGTGGCCGTGCAGGATAACTTCGCTAACCTGCAGCCCATTTTGGCAGGACTGGGCCTGCAAGGTGTAGACGGCATCTTGATGGATTTGGGTGTATCTTCCTACCAGCTGGATCGTGCCGAGCGAGGGTTTTCTTACCAGGCAGATGTTTTCCTGGATATGCGCATGAGTCCAGGCCTGGAACAGACGGCCGCAGATCTCTTGGAACGGTTATCCAGGGAAGAATTAACGGCCCTTTTCAGGACCCTTGGAGAGGAAAAGTGGTCGAGCCGCATCGCTTCATTTATCGAGACGTATCGTTTGCAAAAAGGGCCGATAACACGAAGTTCACAGCTGGTGGAGATCATCAAGCAGGCGATTCCGGCTTCATCACGACGCAAGGGTGGGCATCCAGCGAAAAGAGTTTTCCAGGCGCTGCGCATGGCCGTGAACAGGGAGCTGGATAACTTGCAGCAGGGGCTGCAGCAAGGCACTGCTTGCTTAAAACCGGGGGGGCGTATGGTTGTCATCGCGTATCATTCCCTGGAAGATGGACGGGTAAAAAAATATTTCCAGGAGCTGGCCTACCCCTGCATCTGCCATCCGAAGTTTCCGGTGTGCCAATGCGGACGCCTTCCGCAGGTGCAGTTGATGACCCCCAAGGTCATTTTCCCGGGTCCCAGGGAAATTCAGGCCAACCCCCGGGCCCGGAGTGCCCGGTTAAGGGCGGTAGAAAAACTTGACGCGGGAAGCAGGAAAAAGTAAAAGATTCAACAAGACGGGCAGGTGAAAACGTTGATCGTAACGAAAGAAAAAGCCAGGGCGGTTTACCCTCTCCAGCAAAAACCGGTCCCCAGGCGAAAGTCTGCCGGGCAAGAGCGGGTGCAGCCCTCTTCCCGGGCCAGGACTGCGGGAAGACCGGCAGAAAGCTTGCTCCTTTGCGTATTCATCCTGCTTTTAATCGCTATCAGCATCGGTTTAATTGCCCAATACAGTCAAGTCGTGGCCCTCAATTACCAGATTCAACAGGTTGATCAGCAAATTGCGCAGTTACATAAAGAAAATGAACGACTTGCCCTGGATGTCAGGAGTATGAGTTCCCTGGAGCGGCTGGAGAGCATTGCGGTCCACGAGTTGGGATTGCAGTATCCAGATCAAAAGCAGTGGCTGAGATTATCTGCCAGGGGGGACTAGGATCCCAGGGTTAGGTGATACGATGACGAGAGGGAAAAAAACGGTTCAGCAAATCAGGCGGCGTCTATTAACGGTTTTCGTCTTTACCGTTTTGCTCATGGCGGCGCTCATTTTTCGGCTGGGGTGGATCCAGTTTGTGATGGCCGAGGAACTGCAGTTGAAAGCCTGGGAACAGTGGAACCGCAGCATCCCTGCCCGTTCATCCCGGGGTGATATCTTCGATGTGAACGGCAACCTCCTGGCCGGCAGTGCCAGCGTGGAGACGGTTGTGGCCCTGCCCCCCCAGATCAACGACCCCCTTTTTACTGCACGGACGCTGGCGCCCGTGCTTGACATGACCGAGGAACGGATTGTTGAATTGATTACCCAGGAACGGGCTGCGGTTTATTTAAAACGCCGGGTCGATGAAGACGTCTCCCGCGAGGTTCGACTCCTGGGTTTGCCGGGGATTTCCTTTACCCTGGAACCCAAACGTTACTATCCCAATGCCAATCTTTTCTCCCAGCTTTTGGGATTCGTGGGTACCGACCAGGGTTGGGCCGGCCTGGAAATCTTCTACGAAGAAGAACTGGAGGGCCAGGACGGCAGCCTGGTCTTTCCCACAGACAACAAGGGCCGTGAAATCCCGGGCGTCCGCAGGTTTGTCCCTCCCAAGGAAGGAAAAGATCTCTACCTTACCGTGGATGAAACCATCCAATTTATCGTAGAAAGAGAACTGTCCCGAGCCATGGTGGAATACAAGCCGAAGCGCGCCATGGCCCTTGCCGTTAATCCCCAGACCGGAGAAGTGCTGGCTGCTGCCTCCAAGCCTGATTTCGACCCGAACCGCTACAACGAATACGATAATGAATACTGGCGCCTCTTCCCGGTTACGGACACATTTGAACCCGGATCGACCTTAAAATTAATCACGCTAAGCGCGGCACTGGAAGAGAACCTTTTTCAAGAAAAAGCCCACCTGGAATGTAAGGGTTCGGTCCAGGTGGCCGGTCGAACCATTCGCTGCTGGACTTACGACCGGGGAGGACACGGCCAGATCACCTATGCCGAATCGGTATACCACTCCTGTAACCCGGCGTTTATCTACCTGGGGGAGGATCTGGGAGCGGAAACGCTCTTCAAGTATTTCCGGGCATTTGGACTGGGTTACGCGACGGGGGTTGACTATCCCGGGGAAGGCCGGGGCCAGTTATTTCGGCCGGACCAGATCGGCCCCCTCGAACTGGCTACCTCGTCTTTTGGACAGGGCATTTCGGTCACCCCCATGCAGCAGGTTATGGCTGTTTCTGCTTTCGCCAACGGTGGTTACCTGCTGCGCCCTTATTTTGTCAAAGAAATTATCGATCGGGACGGCAGCACGGTATATCGACAAGAACCCAGGGTGATTCGCCAGGTTGTTTCTGAGGAGACGGCAAAAACCGTGGCCCGTCTCATGGAAGGGGTTATTGTGGAAGGGAGCGGCGTAAACGCAGGCATTGAAGGTTACAGGGTTGCAGGGAAAACGGGAACAGCACAAAAAGTTTCCCAGGGAGGTTATGTCCCGGGAGAATATGTGCTCTCCTTTATTGGCTTTGCTCCTGCTGAGGATCCACAGGTTTTGCTCTACGTGGCGGTTGATGGAGCGCAACGCGGGCCCCAGTGGGGCTCGCAAGTCAGTGCTCCGCTCTTTCACGCGATGATGAAGGATATACTCTCCTACCTGGAAATTCCTCCTGACCATCTTCCCGAAGAAGAAGACGTAGAAGCGGCCCGCATGGTTGACGTCCCTGACCTGTCGGGCTTGAGCATCGATGAAGCAGGAGCCCTGTTGGATAACAAGGGACTGCTGGTGCGGCTGGTGGGGGAAGTTGGCCTGATCGTTGCGCAGCAGCCCCAGGCCGGATCCCAGGTGCCCGTGCAGTCGAGGATCATTCTCTACCTGGACGACCTCTTTGCCGGAGAGGAATTGGAAGCCGTCAAGGTTCCAGACCTGCAGGGCTTGACGATCAAAGAGGCAGGTGAAATCCTTACCCACATCGGGTTGAAAATGGAAAAAGAGGGCTCGGGCATCGTTTTTGAACAGGAGCCTGCTCCGGGCACCCATGTGAACAGGGGTTCCAGTATTACGGTACACTTCTCCTCTCCATTGAATTAATCCTCACCGCCAGAGATCGCAGGCGTCTCAAGACTGCTTTAACCCGTCGCCGGGTATGGGGCGGAGGAGACCCTGGAAAAGCGCTATGTTCACCAGCAGCATGAGAGAAAGGAGAAGCAGATGGAAGCGATCAAACGGCTGAGCACGTTGTTGAACTTTGTCCATACAATTGAGGTCCAGGGAAACAGGGACCTGCCGGTGCGCGGCCTGGCGTACCATACGGAACGCGTCGAACCCGGGTTTCTTTTTTTCTGCCTGGAGGGAACCCGTTTTGATGGCCATGATTTTATACCCCAGGCCATCCAGGCGGGGGCGATTGCGATCGTGATGGAGAAGAATGTTGAGGTGAGAGGGGCCACGAAAATTCTTGTTCCTCATGTCCGGACGTCCATGGCCGCCTTTGCCCAGCTGTTTTACGGGAACCCCTCCGAAAACATGCGGCTTATCGGGGTCACAGGAACCAATGGAAAAACGACAACGACCCATTTGATCGAAGCTATCGCAGCATCCCGGGGCAGAAATACGGGTCTGTTGGGCACCATCCAATACAAAATTGCCGGGAAAAGCTTCCCTGTCCTGGCGACCACGCCGGAAGCCCCCGACCTGCAGAAAATGCTGTGGACCATGAGGGAAAAAGAAGTAGATTATGCCGTGATGGAAGTTTCATCCCATGCCCTGGAGTTAAACCGGGTTTCCGGGTGTGACTTTGATATCGCCGTCCTGACAAATGTGACTGCAGACCACCTGGATTTCCACGGCGAGTTTACCCGTTATCTCTCCGCCAAGGGGAAGCTTTTTGCCCAACTGGGAGGCAGTTTCCTCAAGCATGCCACGCCTCGCTATGCCGTGATCAACGGGGATGACAAAAATGCAAGTTTTTTCCAGCGGCAGGCAACGACCCAGTGGATTACTTACGGCATGCATCAGCCCGCCGTCGTGTCTGCGCAAAACATCGTGATCCGTAACGAGGGCGTGAGCTTTCAGCTCATTTCGCCCTGGGGTGAAGCGGCTTTTTCGCTCAAGCTGACGGGCAATTTTAGCGTTTACAACGCCCTGGCCGCAAGCACAGTCGGCCTGCTGGAGGGCGTTCCCTTGCCTGCAATCAAGGAAGTCCTGGAAAGTATCGAAGGGATTCCCGGTCGATTCGAAAAAATTGACCGGGGGCAGGACTTTCTTGTTATAATAGACTATGCCCATACTCCCGACGGCCTGGAAAACGTTCTACAGGCGGCACGGGGGTTTGCCGAGGGGAAAATTATTACCGTTTTTGGCTGCGGGGGAGAACGAGATCGCGCCAAGCGGCCGGGGATGGGGCGGATTGCCGGTCATTACAGCGATTATTGTATTTTAACGTCTGACAATCCCCGGGGTGAGGATCCCTGGCAAATTATCCATGAAATAAAAGTCGGGCTTCAAGAAGAGAAGGTCTTTGGCAGCGGTTATACGGTGCTGGGAGACCGGCGTGAAGCGATTAAACTGGGAATTGAACTGGCCAGGCCGGGCGATATCGTGATCATTGCGGGCAAGGGACACGAAAATTACCAAATATTTGCCGATTACACCATTCCATTTAGCGACCGGGAGGTTGCCTCGGAATTCATTTTACAAAGGGTTAACCCTTGAAGGGAAGGGCCATGCATTTCTCGACAAAAGACGTGATCAAGATAACGGGGGGTCGCTTACTTACCGGGCCGCTGGAAACATGGTTTTCCGGAGCGGTGATTGACTCCCGGAAAGCCAAACCGGGCGAAATTTTCATCCCCCTGCAGGGAGAAAAAGAAAACGGCCATCAGTATCTTCTCGCGGCCCTTAATCAAGGCGCAGCCGGCTCGCTGCTGGAATACGCGGAAATACCAGGGTTTTCCGGCGTGGAATTTCCTCCCGGAAAAGTCGTCGTTGCTGTTGAAAATACCCTGCAGGCCTTACAGCGACTTGCTCGTGCCCATCGACAAAAGTTTGATCTGCCCGTCGTAGCGGTAACCGGCAGCAACGGGAAGACGACGACGAAAGACTTTATCGCCGCGGTGCTTGCTGCTCGCTATCGTGTGTTGAAAACAGAGGGGAACTTGAATAACCACATCGGCCTGCCGTTAATGCTGCTGCGCATCAAGGAGGAGCACCAGGGGGTTGTTTTGGAAATGGGGATGAGCGGCTACGGCGAGATTGCCCTTTTAACCTCCCTGAGCAGCCCTAACCTGGGAGTTATTACCAATATCGGAGAGGCGCACCTGGAAATGCTGGGAAGCCGGGAAAGCATCGCCCGGGCTAAAGGTGAGCTTCTGGAAGGGATGGCCCCCGGAAGCGCGGCCTTTTTAAACGCCGATGATCCCCTTTTGCGCCCCATGGGTGAGCGGTTTCCCGGGCAGGTCTTGACCTTTGGTTTTGCCCCGGAGGCAGATTTCCGGGCGCTGCACTATGGTCCCGGGGATGGAGGGTATTCCTTTGCTGCCAGTAGACCCGCCCGGGAAGGCGGGGAATCATATTGGATCCCCTTGCCGGGGAAACACAATGTCTATAACGCGCTTGCCGCGCTGGCTATAGGGACCCACCTGCAGCTCACACCGGAAGAGATTCGTGCCGGCCTGGTTGCGGCCGAAGTTTCCGCCATGAGAATGGAACGTTGTTTTGCCGGGAGGGGTTTCTGCATTGTCAACGACGCCTACAATGCCAGCCCTACGTCGGTCATGTATGCACTGGATTACCTGGTGGAATGGGCGGGTGCGCAGAGGAAAATTGCAGTTTTGGGAGACATGTTAGAGCTGGGGGAAGCCTCGGAGGCGGCTCACCGGGCCGTGGGTCGATATGCCGCCGAAAAAGGGGTTGATCTGCTGGTTACC
>PWWY01000233.1 GCA_003561325.1 Syntrophomonadaceae bacterium
CGGCAAGTGAGACAGGTACCCCCTCCCCAATACGGGATTTAGTCCAGGGCGCCTTTTTCCATGTACTTGGCGACCCCGATGGTCATGATAAAGGCGATGAGGGCATAGACCAGGGAAACGTCCAGGAAGAATTCCTGTCCAAAAAGAAAGGAAACCAGGGCAATGATCACCATGGTTTTTGTCCCGATCACATTGATGGCGACAACTCGATCTCCAGTTGTCGGCCCCAGGGCCGCCCGGACCAGGCATAAAAAGGTCAAGACCAGCAGCATAATGGCGGCAGCGGCATAAATCGTCTCCACCGTTTACGACCCCTCCTGGGCGAATTCGATTGCCGCCAGTTCGGCGGCCAGCTCCCATTCCATGACATCCTCGGCATTCTTGTGGGTCAGGGCATGCACCATATAGTCGTCGCCCTCGGCCAGGACGGTCAGCGTTCCCGGGGTCAGCGTGATGGAGTTGGCCAGGATTACCCGGTTCAAATCTTTTTTCAGGGGCCGGGTAAAGCGTACCATGCCCGGAGAGATGGGCATCCTGGGGTTGAGCACCAGCACGGCCACCTGGATGTTGGCCACCAAGATGGCCCCCATGAGGTGAAAGACATAGCGCAGGTACAGTCCTGCGGTCCGCAGATCCACCAGGGAGCGTTCATCCTGGCGCAGGAGCAGATCGTCATTGATCCAGGCCACGAAAAAGGCCAGTCCCCCGCCCATCAGCACAGACGGCAGGTGCAGGGAGCCCGTGATCACAACCCAAAAAACCCAGTAGACCGCGACGAAAAACCAAAAGGTCAGGTCGTACTGCCTGGGTCTCATGTTTCCATCTCCTTCTGCTTGCTGATAAAATGCCCGCTTTTCCCGCCTTTTTTTTCCAGAAGACGGATGGAAGCGATCTCCATCTCCTTGTCCAGGGCCTTGCACATATCGTAGACGGTCAGGGCCGCCACGCTCACCGCCGTCAAGGCTTCCATCTCCACTCCCGTCTGGCCCTGCAGCTTCACCGTGGCGGCAATCTCCAGGCAGTTTTGCTGCTCCGGGAAAGAGAACTCGAAGGACACGCCACTGATCTGCAGGGGATGGCACATGGGGATGAGGAAAGGCGTTTGCTTGGCGGCCATGACCCCGGCGACCTGGGCCACACCCAGTACATCGCCCTTGATCATGGTGCCGGCCTGGATGCGCTCAAGGGTTTCCTTTTGCATGGTAACCCGGGCCTGGGCCGTGGCTTCGCGATAGGTCACGGCTTTCCCGGTAACATCAACCATCCGCCCCCGGCCCTTTTCGTCCAGGTGGGTAAACCCTTGTTCGTTCACATTTGTTCATCCTTTGTCAAAATAGGTAGATAATTCTATTCTCGATCGAAAGGAAAAACCCTTTTTCATCTTATCTTTTTCTCCGGAAAAAATCCAGCGTGAATTTTCTTGCCGGGAAAAATCGTCGCACATAAAAACCAGGGGAACGCATTTTTCGTGCAGTTCCCCTGATAGTTGACATGAACCGAAATCTTGTTCAGCCGGTCATGCCGCTTAGCTGCGAACCGGCACCTTGCTGACATCCTTGATAATATCCCGCGGGCAGGCTTCCACGCATTCCCCGCAGTCGTCGCACTTGCTGCTGTCAATATAGGCAAGGTTATCCTCAATCACGATAGCCTCCTGGGGACAGACCTTCACGCAGGCCTTACAGCCGGTGCAGCCAATCTCACAGGCCTGGCGGGTGGCCTTGCCCCGATCCTTGGAATTGCAGAGCACGGCTTTGCCGATGCGGTCCGCATTCACAACGCGAATGATGTCCCGGGGACAAGCCTTCACGCAGGAACCGCAGGCCGTACACCTCTCCAGGTCAATGATGGGCAGTCCGTTTTTGCCCATGGTCACGCCATCAAAGGGACAGGCCCGGGCGCAGTCACCCAGCCCCAGGCACCCGTACTGGCAGGCTTTAAACCCCCCTCCCATCAGGACGGCCGCCTTGCATTCCTGCACGCCTTGATAATCGAATTTATTCGGCGCCACATCGAAGCTGCCGATACAATATACCTCGGCGATCTTTCTCTGCTCTGAAGCGACGGATTCCACACCCAGCACTTCACAAATGTTGTCGCAGGTGCCTTTCCCGCCGGGGATACAGGCATCCACCGAGGCGCTGCCCGCGACCACCTGCTCGGCGAAGGCCACGCAGCCCGGGAATCCGCAGGCACCGCAGTTGGCGCCGGGAAGCAGGTCACAAATGGTTTCCACCCGGGCATCTTCTTCCACGGCGAATTTACTGGCGAATACGGCCAGCATGCCTCCGAAGATCAGCCCCATTCCTCCAATCACAACGAGCGCCGTAATCAAGTCCATTTTTTTTCACCTCCCTATAAGCTCATGATGCCCGCAAACCCCATGAAGGAGAGGGACATTATTCCTGCCGTGACCAGGGTAACCGCGGCTCCCCGTAAAAAGCTCGACATGTTGACCAGTTCCAGGCGCTCGCGGATCCCGGCCATGATCACCAGGGCGATGGTAAAGCCGATGGCCGCTGCGATGGCGTAGACGATGGTCTGGATGATGTTATGGTCCATCTGCACATTCAGGATGGCTACCCCCAGGATGGCGCAGTTGGTCGTGATCAGGGGCAGGTAGATCCCCAGGGCCCTGAAGAGGGTAGGGTTGGTTTTTTTCAAGAAAATCTCCACCAGCTGCACCAGGGACGAGATGACCAGGATAAACGCAATGGTTCTCATGTATTCCAGTTCCAGGGAAACCAGGATAAATTTGAAGATGAACCAGGTGACGACAGCGGCGATGGTCATGACAAAAATTACCGCCATGCCCATCCCCAGGGATGTTTCAATCCGCTTGGTCACGCCCAGGTACGGGCAAACCCCCAGAAACTGGTTCAAGACGATATTGTTCGCCAGGATGGCCACAAAAATGATTGCCCCCAGGTTTAAGTCCATGGTTAAACCTCCTTTTCTTCGCGTTTTGCTCTACTCGAGCCCCATTTTCTTATAGAGGACGTTGAAGATCAACAGCAGGACGCCCAGGGCAATAAAAGCGCCCGGTGGCGAGGCAAAAACCGCCATGGGTTCAAATGCCGTCCCGGTTATATCAGCGCCGAAAACCGTGCCGGCGCCCAGCACTTCCCGCACGATCCCGAGAATGGTCAGGGCCAGGGTAAAGCCAATCCCCATGCCCAGGGCGTCAATGATGGAGCGCCCCAGGGGGTTCTTGCGGGCAAACCCTTCGGCCCGGCCCATGATCATGCAGTTGACCACGATCAGGGGAATAAAGATCCCCAGGGCATCGTGCAGCGCCGGTAGAAAGGCGTTGAGAACCAGGTCGGTTACCGTGACGAAGGTGGCGATTACCAGGATATAGGCCGGAATCCGCACCCGGGCCGGCACCACGTTGCGAATCAGGGAGACAACGATATTGGAGCAGAGCAAAACAAAGGTGGCGGCGATGCCCATGCCAAATCCGTTTATGGCGGTGATGGTCACGGCCAGCACCGGGCACATGCCCAGCAGCAAGCGAAAAACAGGGTTCTCTTTCAAGATCCCCTTGGAAAACTCTTGAGCCATTGTTGCCATCAGTTTTTCACCTCCAGGTTCCTCGTTTCATTAATTCAAAGCATCAAACACGGCTTCGATAATCCCGA
>PWWY01000158.1 GCA_003561325.1 Syntrophomonadaceae bacterium
GAGAAAATCTCTTTCCCGGCTGGCTTCTTTCACGCTCTCCAGGATCAAGGTTTCCTCCAGGGCGAGGGATTCCAGGAATTCCCCCAGGCTGCTGCAGCGCTGTCCGTATGCTGCCAGGCGTTCGATCCCCAGGCTTCTTTCCGTGTAATCATCGGGGTACCGGGTCTGCAGGATTTGCTGGTAGGCGCTGTTCATGATCATGCGGATCAGGCCAGGGACATCCCCTTGATCCGCCTGGGCCAGCTCTTTCAATGTGCGGGTAAGCGCAGACCAGCCTTCCCGGCCGCGCCTGGGAGAGACCTGCTCTTCCAGGACGGCCTGCAGCGGGTTGGGAAAAGCACGCAGTTTTTCCCAGGCTTTAGAGAAGGTGGCTTCACCGACTCCTTCGTGCAGCAAGGCGACCCTTTGCCACGATAATTCATCCCGGGGATTTTCCAGGATTTTTAGCCAGGCCATGATATCTTTAATGTGGGCCCGCTGGAGAAATTTCAACCCTCCGAAGGTCAAATAGGGGACATTTCTCTTCATTAACGCCAGCTCCAGGTCCTGCGACAGGAAGGAGCTGCGGTAGAGGACCGCCATCTCTTGCAGGTCCTGCCCGTTGTTGTAGTGCTCGATGATCTTGTCGGCCACCAGGTTCGCTTCCTGGATATTGTCCCGGGCGAGAAAAAACCAGGGTTTTTCCCCCGGGTTTCGCCGGGCATGGAGCTCTTTGACGATTTGCTGCTTGTTTAGTCGGATAGAGCAGTTGGCCAGTTCCAGGATTTCTGGAATGCTCCGGTAATTCTGGACCAGCTTGATGATGGAGCAGCCGGGCTTTTTCTGGGGAAGATTGAGAATATTCCCGACTTCTGCACACCGAAAACTGTAGATGGATTGGGCGTCATCACCCACCAGGCAGATGGCGCTCTTGTCCCCCAGCAGTAAGACGAGCCGGTCCTGCACGGCGTTGGTATCCTGGAATTCGTCGACGAGGATGTGTTGGAATTTTTCCTGGTAGTGGGCGCGCACGGGGGCGTTTTCTTCCAGTAACGCCAGCCAGGTTACCAGCAGATCGTCGAAATCAAAGACGTTGGCCGTTCTTTTTTTCTCTTCATAGGTCTCTGCAACCTTTTGGACCAGGGGCAGGTAGTCAACCAGGTGGGGCATCTGCGCTTCCAGGTATGTTTCAAGGTCCAGGCAGGAGTTTTTGGCGGATGAAATGATTTTATGCAGGAGCCCGCGCTTCACAAGGAGATTCTTTTCTTGCGGGTCCAGGGCGATGTTTAAAGAGGAGAAGGCGGACTTGAGCAGCGCTTCCGCATCGCCCTGGTCCAGGATGGAAAAGCTGGGGGTGCGCTGTACCAGGGCAGCGTGCTGCCGCAGGATACGGGCCCCGGTGCTGTGAAAGGTTCCGGCCCAGAGGCCCTGGGGGAAGAATCCTAAAATTTGGTTGACCCGGCTGCGCATTTCTTCGGCGGCCTTATTGGTAAATGTTACCAGCAGGATGTTTTCCGGGGCAACGCCTTCCTGGATGAGGTGGGCGACCCGGTAGGTCAGCGCCCTGGTTTTCCCCGAACCGGGTCCGGCCACGCCCAGGATGACCGGGCTTTCTCCGGTCACAAACCGGTACTGCTCAGCGTTCAGTTCCACCTGCAGGCGGTCCAGCCAAGACCGGGAATCTCTCGTTGTTCCTGTGGAAAGCTGCGTGCTGTTTTTGCGGTGGGCAGGTTTCATCTAGAGAACACCTCGTTCAGAAGTATTGATGCAGCGCGGGTGTGTTGCACGGCGAGCAGAAACACTTCTTTCTATTATAGTGCAGAAAGGGGATTTTGTATATGGCCTACATCGGTGTGATCGGTTCGGGAAGCTGCGGTGCGGAAATCGGTCAGCTGGCCTACCGGGTGGGCGAGGAGATCGCCCGGCGGGGAGCGGTGTTGGTTTGCGGCGGGAAAGGGGGGGGGATGGAATATGCCTGCCGGGGAAATGCGGAAGCGGGGGGCGTGAGCCTGGGGATTTTGCCCGGCCTTGCGCGGAATGAAGCCAACCCCCACGTAACCTATGCTCTGACCACGGGGCTGGGCGAACTGCGGAACTTTCTCGTGGTGCGCTGCAGTGACGCCTTGATTTCGGTCGCCGGCGAGCACGGCACCCTTTCCGAGATGGCCATTGCCTTAAAAGAGGGAAAACGAGTCGTCGCCCTGCACCCCCCTTATCCCCTGGCGGGGTTGGTGGTGGCTTCCACGGCAAGGGAAGCCGTGGAAAAAGTCCTACTCTAACTTTCAGCAGGATTTATCTCTTCAGAATGGAATAGTGTAAACAGGTGATTGAATGAAGGAGACGCGATCATGGTGGAGGCCTTTGAGATTATCAGCGGCGTGTATTGTGTGGGGGGAAGCCAGCTGTCGGCCCCGGAAGACGCCAGTGTCTACCTGCTGGGAGATCCGGATGAGCTGTGGTTGATCGACAGCGGCTGCGGCCCTTCCCTGCCGGCTGTCCTGCAAAATGTGGAACGGCTGGGCCTGGATCCGCAAAACATCCGCAAGGTGATCGTGACCCACTGTCACATCGATCACAGCGGGGGTTTAGCGGAGCTGAAGGCGCGCATCAACCCGGAGATTATTGCACACCGCGGCGATGTAGGTGCCCTGGAAGGGAGAGCCCCGCAGAAAGTGGCAGCAGAGTTTTACGGGTTGACATATCACCCGGTACAGGTGGACACGGTGCTGGAGCAGTCGCAGGAAATCCTCTACCTGGGCCCGCAAAAAATTACTCTCCAGCATGTTCCCGGCCACACCCCGGGGAGCATCGTCGCCTGGGGCGATTTTCCCCAGGGAAGGCTGCTCTTCGGCCAGGACTTGCATGGGCCGCTGCATCCCAACTGGGGGTCAGATGAAAAAGCCTGGCGGACCTCCCTGCGGCAGCTCTTAGCGCTAGAGGCGGATATCCTGGCTGAGGGCCACTTCGGTGTGATTTCGCCGGCAGAAGAAGTGGAACGCTTCATTCAAGGCTTCCTCTTTGGTTGAGAGCCGGGCGTTTCGTAATGCCGTCAGAGAGACAGGCAGGTGTGGTTCCAGCGTGTCCCCCGGGTTTAAAGGCCAGGGGTTCGAAAGGTGGCTGCCAGGCAGGTTCGCGCCGGACTGGGCCGGGGCAAGTGCCCGGGGTAATTTAGCGAAAGGAAAGGGGAGTCAAATGCCTGAGAAAAGCATGGAGATTGCGGATTTGAAAACGCACTTACGCGACGGTTTAAAGTTGGCGCTGGGAGGACAATCCATCAGCATGAACCCCGTGGCGCTGGTGCGGCAGGTTTTGCTCGCCGGCAGCCGGGAGCTGCAGCTGGTGGTATCTCCCGTCGGAGGGTTCGCCGCTGATCTCCTCATCGGTGCCGGGGCGGTGCAATCCATCGAGTTTGCCCAGATGGGTTTATGGGAGCACGGCCTGGCCCCGAACCTGCGGCGCTACGCCCAGGAAGGACGCATTACTTGTATCGAGCATACTTGACCCAGCCTGCTGGCAGGGCTCCAGGCTGGGGCTATGGGAATACCGTTTATGCCGGTACGCGGTATTATTGGCACGGACTACCTGCGGATCCGACCGGATTTCAAGGTCATAGACAACCCCTACGGGGAAGACAAGATCGTGGTGGTGCCTGCCA